>DBLC01000162.1:24453-25697 GCA_002297935.1 Dialister sp. UBA734 | reverse complement strand
TAAGTGCATTTTTTATTTGGTGACTGGTGGACTAGTGACTGGTGACTAGGGATTCAAACTGCCTATCTTAAAAATATCATTTTATATTTGATACATTCTGGTTCCCCTATGATATGTAAAGCAAATAGCCAATCCGGTAATGCTCCAATAAACACTAGCGATTTCATCGCACCGTCATTTCGACCGATCATATTTGTGCTTGATGACACAAAAGATGTGAAATGAGATGTGCCCCTGAGTGGAGAAATCTCTCAGCACCAGCGGTAAAGGCTTGATGTCACATATCACGGCAGCTCGCTAGAGCTGCTACTCTCGCTTTGCTCGAGATATGGATTCACACCGTTTCGATTTGAATCATTAAGCCCTTTCCGCTAGTGCTTTGAGATTTCTCCACTCAGAAGCACATCGTGTTTCACCACTTCTACATCATCAAGCACAAATACGACCGGTCGAAATGACGCTAAAGTCTTTGTTCTGAATCGTTATTTCAATCGACTGTAAAGAAACCATCAAACAGATTGCATATTGCCATCTATTTGAAATACAATATGCGTATCATGATTCTTGGCTATAAATGTATTTCAATCACAGAAGGACATTCCTATGAAAATTCTTCAAGCCACTCCCGCCGATATCGATGAATTATACGACTTGCAGTTGCTCGCTTTTGAGAGTGAAGCAGAAATGATTGGCAGCCGCGAGGTACCAGCATTACAAGAAACACGAGACGACCATGCCAAAGATTTTCCCCATTGGGTCACTTTGAAATTGGTCAATGAAACAGGCCATATCATCGGTTCTATTCGTTACAAAGATACCCATGGCCTTATCGAAGTGGGCAGGCTCATGGTACATCCTACGTATCGCCACCAAGGATTAGCCCAGCAGTTGCTTTCAGAAATCGATCGCCGCTGCCAGGGGCAAATGAAAGAACTCTACACTTGTACCAAAAGTTGGAGCAATATTCTTCTCTATCAAAAGATGGGATACCAGGCGATTTCAGAACACAAAGAAAGTACAGGCCTTTCTTTTGTATATATGAGAAAGAGGTGACTAGTAGCTGGTGACTGGTGACTAGGAATACTCTTTTACCAGCCATCAGTCATGAGTCTGCCAGTCACCTTTTGTGTAAATTTTAGGATTTATATTTCTTTTTATGATAAGAGGCAAGCGAAAGGCAGTTGGTGGAAAATTTCTACCAACTGCCTTTTGCTTATTTTTTAGGGGTATTGGGGCGCTATATG
>DBLC01000162.1:0-24437 GCA_002297935.1 Dialister sp. UBA734 | reverse complement strand
GCGCCCCTTCCACCACTACGCACTCCGCACTACTCACTACGCACTTTTACAGCAAAAGCGGTTTAATAAGCACTCATTGCTTTTCCGCCAGCTCATCCCACTTTTCGTAGAGGCCATCCAATTTCTGTTTGGCTTCTTCGTATTCTGCAGCCAGTTCAGAGTAATTGTCTGGATTCATGCTCATCTGGGCGGTGTACATTTTCAAGGTAGCTTCTAAGCGTCCGATTTCCATTTCCACATGTTTTAGTTTATCGATGTCCGCTTGTGACACTTCCTGTTTCGGCTGATGGGTTCTTTCTACCACAATCGGAGCTTTTTCTTCTTTCTTCTCCGCCTCCGCCGTTTCTCCCTGGCGGTCTTTTTCAAAGGCTTCTAAGTCCTGCTTCTTTTCTTTATAATAACTGTAATTGCCCAGGTACTCGGTCAATTTGCCCTGATCCATTTCTACGATGCGGGTGGTTACTTTGTCCAGGAAATAACGGTCATGGGATACCACCAGGCAAGTGCCGCCAAAGGCTTGAATGGCACTTTCCATGATTTCTCTAGTCGGAATGTCCAGATGGTTGGTCGGTTCATCCAAAATCAGGAAATTCGGCCGTTCCAGGAAAAGACAGAGCAAAGAGAGCCGGGCCTTTTCTCCACCAGAAAGCATCGCCACCTGTTTAAATACATCATCGCCGCGGAAGAGGAACATGCCCAAAATATTTCTGGCTTCTTTTTCACCGAAGTTAAAGGTGTCTCGCACTTCATCCAAAACAGACAATTCCGGATGGAGCCGTTCCTGTTCCTGGGAGTAGTATCCCATTTTGACATTATTTCCCAGCTGAATGATGCCCTGCACCGGTTTCTTATCTCCCGTAATCAGCTTCAGCAAGGTGGTTTTCCCAGCACCATTGGGCCCAATGAGGCCCACCACTTCCCCTTTTTTGATGTGGAGACTTAAATCTTTGAAAATCACATGTTCTGGATAGGACGCTTCGGCCCGCAAAATATCCAACACTTTTTCTGCACATTCCTGCGGCGGGTCGAAATGGAAACGAAGGGTGGCCTGGTGCACCGGCTTTTCCAGTCGTTCCAATCGATTCAGCTGAGACTGGCGGCCTCTGGCTTGTTTCGCTTTGATGCCTGCCTTATAACGGCGAATGTATTCTTCTGTTTCTTTGATGTGTTCCTGCTGTTTCTCGTAGGCTTTCTCATAGGCTTTGTCCTGGTTCGTTTTGGTTTCCAGATACCGGGTATAGCCGCCGCGGAAACTGCGGATGTGATGATTTTCCAAATCAATAATGCCGGTGGCAGCAGCATCCAGGAAATAGCGGTCATGGGAAATCATCAAAATGCCGCCCTTGTAAGAGCGCAGATAATCTTCCAGCCATTCCAACATGCCCATATCCAAATGGTTGGTTGGTTCATCAAGCAGGAGAAAATCAGGGTGACGTACAAAGGCAGCAGCCAAATTGATACGAACCTTTTGCCCGCCGGAGAAAGAATGAATATCCCGATCCCAATCTTCTTTGGAGAATCCCAAACCGGTCAAAATTTTCCGGGTGGTTGATTCGTAATCATACCCACCTAAAAATTCAAATCGTTCTTCCGTGCGGCCATATTGCTCCACCAGCTTTTCATCGTCTTTGTTTTCCTGCAGCGCCTTGGTCAGTTCTTCCATTTTATTTTTATAATATAAAACGTCTTTCCAGGCTTCTTCCATTTCTTCTCGAATGGTATGACTGGTGTAGTTAAAATCCTGCCGGAGATAGCCAATGATGGCTCCATTATCGGCCTTGACAGACCCTTTATCATATTCTTCGGCCCCCATGATGCACTTCAGAAGGGTGGTCTTCCCTGCCCCATTGGCACCAACCAGACCAATGCGATCGCCGCTGCGCACATCAAAGGACACATTTTCAAATACCGTCTTAATCCCAAAAGATTTCGACAGTCCATTAATTCGTAAAACTGACATATTTTTTCTCCATTACCTATTTGATTCTTTTATTTTTTATACCGCTTGAGATTATAGGTTACTCAAGTTTCTCAAGTTGCTAAGGTTTCTCAGGTTCCTCGAATGAGATAATAACGCTAGCGTCTACCACCACATACGAGAAACGTTAGCAATCTGAGAAACCTGTAGACTCTATCAAAATCATACCTACTTATGTATCATTCTATTATAAAAATCTGCGGCGCTTCTATATTGTATGCGCCGCCACCTTCATTACGCACTACGCACCACGCATTACGCACTATTTAATGATCTCCGCCCGAATGACAATCACAATTTCAGATTCTTCCTGGGTTCGATTTTTGCTTTGAAATAATTTTCCTAAGAGCGGAATATCTCCTAGAATCGGTACTTTGCGGAAGGTTTTGCTTTCTTCTTTATCAATGAGGCCGCCAATGGTGAGCATGTCTCCGGACCGGAGCCGCACCATGGTATTGGCGGACCGGGTGATGATACGATACGCTTTCATTTCTGGCACCAAGTACGGCGTAGACACTTCGGCATTCACGTCGGCGGTGATGTCTTCGTTCTCACTGATGATGGGCGTGTAGGTCAATTTGATCCCAGCGTCTTTGTATTCCGTGGCCGTGGTTTTCACTCCATTTTCCATGTGCTCCACAATGACAGGGATTTTGCTGCCAATCAGGATTTCTGCTTTTCTGCCATTCATGGTCACCACATGAGGTTTCGCCAAGACTTTGGCTTTCCCCTGGGTCACCATGGCATTCAGTTTCGATTGGAAAAAGAAGGTATAGGGATGGCCCGCAATGGATTTACCGTAAGAAATTCCCGCATACCCTTCGGGCACTTTCACGTTCCATCCATTGTGATACACATTTCGTACCTTTGGATTGCCATCGTCATCGTACTTGATATTTCCTGTATCATCGGTTACATAGCGCTGTTCACTCCAGCTGTCCCGCTGGTAATCGGCACTGCCGGTGAGACTTTTGAAATCCCAATCAATCCCCAATTCTTTGGAATAGGATTTGTTGACCGCAATGACTTCCGCTTCCACTTTGACCTGCTTTTCCGGTCGATCCAACAGTTTCATCAACGCATCGGCCTGCATCAGTTCCTGGGGCGTGCCTTTCACTATCACCGTATTGGCCCCGCGCTGGTCGGTCACATGATTATCCGAAAAGACGGTCTTAAGTCCTGTGGCTACTTCTTTCGCTACACCATAGGACAGGCGGTAGGCTTTGATTGTATTTCCTGCCTGCTTTTCTGCATGGGGACTGAATACAATCCATGTATTTCCTTCTTGCCTAGCTACCAGCCCCGCCGAAGCCAAAATGGCAGTGAATGCTTCGTCAGGCGTGACATGGTCCAATTGGGCCGTCACTTTTTCTTTGATGTCTCCGGAAATCACCACATTCTTTCCTGTCAGTTCTGCCAATCCGCGGAGCACTTCGGCAGCTGGTGCCTGGTTCACATGGAGCTGCAACGTATCCGGCGCCACATCTTCTTTTTCAGAAGAAACGGTCACGACGGCTTCCTCGTTTCCAGTCCCGACCACATTAGCCGCTTCGATGGGGCTATAGAGCAAAAAAAGACAGCAAAAAGCAGTACCCGCTTTTCGTATCAGCGAGTACTGAGTGTCAACGTGCCAGGAGAACCGGTCAATGTGACGGTTCTTTTTTCTATTCCAGAAACAGTCCATAGGCCTACCTGCTCTCCTTCACCTACTGTATAACTTTCTCCATTCCATTCTATGACGGCTCGTTTTTTATTGCCGAAAGCCATAATGCCCTGTAGCTTAGGATACATGGCGGTTTCTTTTTTCTTCACCGGTTCCTGTGATGAACTTGCTTTGGCAGCCTTTCTAGCCGATTCCTTAGAAGCTGAAACTTTGGCCTCTTTTTCTGCTTTCGCTTCCTTGGCAATGGCCTCTCCGTGAAACGGATCCTTGATGGGCTTGCTTCTCACATGCAAGCTGGCATCATATCGTTTCACCGCTTTCATGGCCTCTGGTTCTTCTTCCGAGGATTGTGATACAGTGACGGTCTTTTTCTTTATTTCCTTCTTTTCCGGCAATAATTTCGAAGCCGTCCCTTCGCCCCAAAGTCCCCAGAGGCTCAAGAGAATGATTCCTATGGCAATCCCCAGCCATATCCAGCGTTTTCGTCCTGCCATAGCCGTATCCTCTACGTAGTGACTGCTTGGTCATTCATCCATCCGATATGTAATGAACATATACAGTGAAGTTTTGACATGTAAATGGATAGAAATATGGGTTATTATGCAAAATGCGGTGTACTTGTTGTTGGTTGTTAGTTGTCGGTTGTTTGGCACCAACAACTAACAACCAACAACTTCCATTTAGAATTTAAAATCCTTTGGCATCACCATGAACTGGGTTTCTCTTTCGATATCATCATAGCGCAACCATGCATAGAAAGAATGCAAATCACGATAATAGGTCCAATAGCGATGCTGCAGTCTACCATTGACGGTATCCACCGTCCACGCCAAACTGAAAGCATCCATAGATGTCGCCTGCAAGCGTACACCACCACTGACAGGCTTTTCACTACTATAGCTATCATAGAGATAAGGAGTATATCCCTTAATATCTCGATCAGTGTAAGAAATCCAGCTAGAGAATGACCGATAATGACCAGACAAACTCAAACCATAGTAACCATTTCTACGGATATTATCCCTCGAACCATAGTAATCCTTTGCATAGCCAGCTCGCCAGCCAAAATTCAAAAATTTACCCAAATTCCATGGATTACCAGAAATATACGCATCGTACCCTTTATAAGAGCCCTTTTCAGAACCTTCTTCCCAATATCCAATTTCTCCATTGACTCCTACATAAAAACGAGAACCAAAAAGGTAGAAATGATTGGAATTGAATTCCAACGATGGACGTTTCTTTACCCAGATTCCGCCATCATCATTGGTGGTACTTTCTTCTTCTGCATAATGAAAATTCAAACTTCCTACCGGCGTGGTATAGCGAAGGCCAATATCTGGCTTATATCCTGCTTTAGTATACCAGCGATTTTCCGCATAGGCAGTCAAATTCATATCATCGTCCAGCGGAACCTCAATTCTATTATGAAGCCCAAAGCCATTATCACTATCAAACATTGGCCTTGGAATCAAAGACCATGGACTAATGCTATGATCCTTCTTCAAAGAGCCCTTATAAGTAGAAAGCGTAAGCAGCGTAGTATTCTTCGCCATAAGTTTTACATTATGGGCCACATAATGATCATTGGGGTAAATATCGATAGATTCCGCTTCGATACGATAGTCAGGTACTTTTGCTACGGCATGACGAGTCGTAAAATACCCATCCTGCACAACCAGATGATTATTATTGCGGTCATACACACCGCTAGCTCCCTGGAAGTAATAGGTATTTTCTTCCCAACCAGACAGATTTTCAAACTTGCCCATCGCCTTGGCAGCATCATACTCCGCACGATCCGCCTTGAGCCGAGTGGTGGGATTGTTCCATTTCACTTCTCCAGGAATGACATATTTCTGAGAAATGGTATTGCCATACACATACTGGGTCTGGTAACTATCCATCATATGATGGATATCCACATTTCCCATGGCATCCACATCGCCGGTGGTATCATTGTAACGCATTTTATCTGCATGCATCACCATCGGGTTTTCTTTGGAAATACTGGTATCCTGTTTTTCTTTACCTTTTTTAGACTTTGCCTTTTTGTTTTCTTGCTGCTCTGGATTTTCTCCGTATGAGGGAGCCAGCACACCATCATCTCCCACCAACACCATTTTGGTACTGGTTTCATCAATGGCTGGAACTCCAATTTCTTCCCGCATCTTTGAGACTGGTTTCGTATCGTCTGATTCAGAAAGAGAAACTGCCTGTACACTCCCTGCCCAACTCGTTATCAAAATGACACAAAGCAAAGCCTTTTTCCATTGCTTTTTACTCATATCTCACTATTATTTCTCACGTTCACCATCGTCGTTTCTCACGATCACTACAGAAGCCGCTTCCTCTTCATTGGCGGAAGAATTGGTTGCTTCTGTGGTATTGGTATTCTTGTCGCGAACCGACTCTAATTCTGCTTTTGCATGTTCATCCATAGTGGGTTTGGCACCAGTAGATTCTTCCTCTTTAGAAGTCGCTGCCGCCTGGTTATCTGCTGCTTCTGTCGTTACCGCAGCCGAACGAACCACTCTCTTTCTAATCACTGCATTTGGTGCACCTTCTGCCAATACCAGTCCTTTGGTGGTGACTGCTTCAGAAGTCTGGATGTACAGTTCACTGCCAGCTGGCAAATTCACATCTTTGCCTTTAACGAAAATACCGCCTACCAGACCAATGGGTCCCAAAGCCAATGCGCCAATAGTAGAAGCCCCTACGGCAGCGGCTTCCATCTTCAATTTTTCTTTCGATTCAGGTCCCAAAACCGTTGGAATGGATTCATCATCCACGGAGAATACCTGGTCAAAGGAAATATCCAACTGTCCGCTGCGGCCAAAACTCTTCGGGCGGCTCACCTTCGTCACCACGCCGCTCCCCTGTGAACCACGGGGCAGTACCAGCACATCACCGACCATGACATCTTCCTGCACAGTAAAAGTGACTTCATCACCTACCTGATTAAGCTTGCTGTTCACATCATCATTCAAAGAAATTTTGAATACCGTATTGGCCGGCAGCTCTACGGTCTTCATTTCATAATGTTGATCCCCATAGACCGCCTTTTCCAAATCAGCCATACGGGTATCCAAAGCGCCTTTCTTTTCCTTGCCGTACACCTTGGTTTCCAATTCACCGATACGAGTGGTCAAAGGTTCCGTCTGCACTTCATCGGTCAGGTAATACTCCATGGCATTGGTTCTTGTAGAAATAGAAGGTGTGGTGTCATCATCATTCTTTACCACATCCACATAGAGATTGCTGATACGATTATCCAATCCGCTGGCAGAACTATTTCCTACCCCATAAATCACATTGTCCACATTGTCCACCCGCTGAATCAAAGAACCAGACTGGGCACTGCCATAAATGATTTCATCTACCCGATCAATTTTCTCGGACAAAGTGACCGCTTCGTCTGCCATGACCGGCATAGACATCAAAAGTGCCACGCCAGCTGCGGCTGCCAATAATTTTTTATTCATATATATTACCTCTCATGATTTACTTATATACACAGGGATTAAGGACTAATAGCTAGGCCCTAGGAAAATATTTTCAAATTCCTACAGCAAAAGATTTCATCTCATTACACTCTTACATCAATGACAGCCGATACGCCAACACCTTGTACACGGCTGAAATTGGTCGGATTCTTGCTGTTCATTGGAATCAAGCCTTTGATACGGAACAGCTTATCATTCCAGCTCACTTCCAGCTGCCCAACAGCCTCTACCTTTTCGACCTGATCGGCATCTCCAATGACCTGAGCGGCACCAATATACCCTTTATTTCCTATGCTGACAATCGGCACCACCTTGGTGGCATAATTGGTGCCAGCCCCTTCCTTCATCATCACAGAATTGATGGCACTATTGATGGATGCGCCATACTTATCTACCAGGAAGCCAATGCCTCCCACCTTAGCCACACCGCCTAAGACACTGCCCAAGCTAAATGCAGAAACCTGAGAAAAAGCACCCGTACCAATCATCGCTGCTGCCAGCACACATATAGCAAAACGTTTCATTTTCATAAGAGAATCCTCCTTTATCGAAAATCCATCTTCTGAAATACAGATACTAAATACAAACCATAGGAAAACCTCTTTCCCTATGAATCTTTTTTACCACATACAGATCTATAATCTGCCTACACTTATAAAATATTATACAATTACTCCTATGTTCTATGCAATGAGAAATATCATAAAATAAAAAATGTAAGTCACTACATTCGCAGCAACTTACAATTGTTTAAGCCCACTCTCCAATATTTAACTTTTGTACCTTTCATTTGAAAGAATCATTAACAGGTTTCCGTTTTATGAAGCAACTTATTTTCGATTGGCTTATATACAGCGACTATTTTCGCGGATATATACATGGTAATCCTGAAAACAAATAGTAGCGAAAACAGGACTCCTAATTTAGAAAAGTTTTGTTCTTCAAAATTCCACATAAAGGTATTGATTACAATATGCTGTATCAACATAAAAACATACGTCTTCTTACTATACTCATTAAGCCTATGTAATGAAAAGAATTGATTTACATACTGACATCCGATAAACATAAAAACGATCATGGGGATCGTCAATAAAAAAGAACGCGGTTTTAACGGTATAAATCTGTCTGCTATGAATGGATAAGAATATGTCAACATATCTACAATTCCTACACCAAACATGATAATGCCTGTAACCCACATCAATAGGTATTTATGCATAACTATTTGCTGTCGATACATATGAAGCAAGAGACCAATATAAAATTCTGGTAGTCGTACTAAAAAGAACCAAAATCCATGTATCGGCCAATCTGTAGCATGGTTATAAATAAGAATTGAGATTGCAATAGTAGCCACCATGCTTATGATAGGCACTTTCTTTGCAATCCAAAACAAAGCAGGCGAAATCAAATATAAAGAAACTACAGTACCAATAAACCACTCTCCGACAAACCAGTAACCGGATATTTGAAGGTACTTATTCAGATATATGTCCATAGGTAATAATCCCATGAAAAAAGCTTTGTAATCCCCACCTACAAAAAGTACTTTACTCAATGGAGTCATATGCAAAAAATCCGGTCTTATAAAAGATAGCCCTACAAATAAAACCGATAGCGTTAAGTAGGATGTCATATATGGTAACACGATATGAACAAACTTGAACCAGTAAAATCGAATCAGATTACGATCCTTTTCTAGAGAATGACTAACCAAATAACCAGAAATTGCAAAAAACAAACACACTCCAATCCTACCAGTGGAACCAGCAAAATAATTACTAATGAATTGAAGTCGTTCAAAAGAAAAATAGTAGCAAAAATGTGATATCAATACCAATGCAGCTGCCAGTACGCGTACTGTATCTAGCCACTCATAGCGCCTGCCTGCCTGCCTGCCTGCCAAAGTTTACTCTTTAATAAAGTCATGTGCAACACCTTTTTATTATCATATAGAAAAAGATACCATGCCTGGTGTAAAATCTTCTCTAATTTTACACCAGGTATGACATCTTTTATTCTAGGTTAAAACTTAAAAGTTTCCTTTAATCCCAACCACTTCTGATCCTTATCAGATAAATTAAGAAGAGTCCCATCTTCCAAAGTATATCCATCTGCTGAAGGTGAACCCTTGTACATACCTTTTAATTCAGGCCATACAATTCCAATATCCGGATCATTCCAAGCGAGCCCGCCTTCGTCATTAGGATGCCAAAAATCATTGACTTTATAGCAGAATTCAGCGACATCAGACAGTACTAAGAACCCATGAGCAAATCCTTCTGGAATGAGAAACTGTTTTTTATTTTCCTCCGTCAATTCTACGCCATACCACTTGCCGTAGGTAGGAGAATCCGCTCTAAGATCTACGGCCACATCAAAAACGCTGCCTTTGACAACTCGCACCAATTTGCACTGAGGATAGTGTTTCTGAAAATGCAATCCACGCAGTACTCCTTTGGTACTCATGCTCTGGTTATCCTGCACAAATTGGATGTGAAAGCCTGCTTCTTCCATATCTTTTTGATTGTAAGTTTCCATGAAATAACCGCGTTCATCCCCATGAACGGCAGGTTCTATGATGCAGAGGCCTTCAATGCCACCTACATTTTTTGTTACCTTGATTTGTCCCATACTACTCCTCCTTTTGACGCTAGCCTCACATGGTGCTATAGCTTCCAGCGACTAGCTACTGGCAACTAGCCGTGTAGTGTCCATAACGCCCAAAGACACTGGCGTAAAACCTTGCCTGTAGTTTCTTTTGGCTAGAAGCTAGCAGCTAATCGCTAGTCGCTTTGACATTTAACGTTTCATCACTATTATGTCTCAATCTCACCAATTTCTACCAAGTATCGATGCAATGCATCTTTCCACATAGGAAGCCGCTTGAAACCGGCTGCATCTAAACTCTTTTTGCTGAGTCGGCTATTTTTAGGCCGGAGTGCTTTGGTAGGATAATCCTCTGTAGAAATACAATGCACCTTACAGGGGATACCTGCTTCTTTAAAGATTTCTACAGCAAAGAAAGCCCAAGTTGTTACACCTTCATTGGTGGCATGATACACGCCATATTTTTCTGTTTCAATCATATCACAAAGAAGGGGTGCCAAGTCTGCTGTATAAGTAGGGGATCCCCATTGGTCAGAAACGATAGATAATTCTTCTCGCTCTTTTCCTAACCGAAGCATGGTTTTGATGAAATTATTTCCGTTTTTACCAAAAACCCAGGAAATACGTACAATGAAGTGCTTCTTGCATGCCATTTGTACAGCCTGTTCACCAAGCAATTTAGAGACTCCGTACATATTGAGCGGAACCTTTTCATCATCGGTAGCAAATGGTAAATTGCCACGACCTTCAAATACATAATCGGTACTGATATATACCAGTTTCGCCCCAATTTTGTCCGCTTCTTGGGCGATTGTCAGTGTGCCATCTACGTTGACCTTCATACAAAGGTCACCTTCCTCTTCCGCTTTGTCCACTGCCGTATAGGCACCGCAATGAATAATAGCATCGGGATGATAGGTTGAAATCACCGCATGAATGGCATCGTCATCGGTCAGATTCATCTCTTTAGAACTGACGCCTTTACATTCGATACCACGCCGGTTCAGCTCTTTTAGTACATCATACCCCAGCTGACCAGTCGCACCTGTTACTAATACTTTCATAAATTTCTCCAATCTCGATTAGCCGCTAGCTCTTGTACCGCTAACCTCACATAGTGCTACGGCTTCTAGCTTTTAGCAGCTAGCTCCTAGCCAGGTAGAATCAGTAGCAAATACCAACGTTCTTATCTCTTGTCATGCCTCTATCCGGCTAGCAGCTAGAAGCTAACAGCTAGCTGCTGTGACACTATCGTGTCTCAGAACTAGTCACTAAGGCAACTTACGACAGCTTGCTGCCATACAATTTCTCATAGTATGTCTGATATTCCCCGCTGATGATTTCTTCCCACCAGTCTTTATGAGACAGATACCATTGAATCGTCTTTTTGATTCCATCGGCAAATTTCGTCTCGGGAAGCCAGCCCAACTCTTTATGAATCTTCGCCGGATCGATGGCATATCGGCGGTCATGGCCTTTTCGGTCCTGCACATAGGTAATAAGGCTTTCTGGCTTTCCTAATTCCCGGCAAATCAATTTCACGATATCAATATTTCCCATTTCATTATGGCCACCGATATTATACACTTCGCCGACTGTCCCGTGGTGGAGAATCAAGTCAATGGCCTTACAATGGTCTTCTACATAAAGCCAATCGCGCACATTTTTCCCATCACCATAAACAGGAAGAGGTTTGTCAGCCAATGCATTGGCAATCATGAGAGGAATGAGTTTTTCCGGGAACTGATAAGGTCCATAGTTATTGCTGCAACGAGAAATAGTGACAGGAAGGCCATAGGTTCGATGGTAGGCCCCGACCAGCAAATCCGCACTGGCCTTGGAACTGCTGTAAGGAGAACTGGTATGAATCGGCGTAGTTTCGGTGAAAAACAAATCAGGACGATCCAGCGGCAAATCGCCATACACTTCATCGGTAGATACCTGATGATACCGCTCAATGCCATACTTTCGGCAAGCATCCATCAAGACCGAAGTCCCGATGATATTAGTCTGTAAGAAAATTTCCGGATTCTCAATGGACCGATCTACATGAGATTCTGCTGCGAAATTAACAACCACATCAGGATGTTCCGCCTCAAAGAGTCCGTACACCGCTTCTCGGTCACAGATATCCATCTTTACAAAGCGGAAATTGGGCTGATGCATCACATCTTTTAAGGTCGATAAATTTCCTGCATAGGTCAGTTTGTCCAGACAAATGATGCGATAGTCTGGATATTTTTTTAACATATGAAATATGAAATTGGCACCGATAAAGCCGGCACCACCGGTTACTATGATATTCATGAATACTCTTTCCTTTGCATATTAAATAGGGTGCGTTGACCGTTGGCTATTGACCGTTAGTTGTTAGCTGGTTATTATCTAAAATTAAATGTAAAGTTTATTTCTCCAGTTTTTGAATAAATCGATAAAGCATGGCTTTGACGTTATCACATAAAACAAGTGCCTGATGGGCATCTTTTTCTGTAAAATATGCAAGCTCAATACAAATTATAATTTGTGCTTCTACTTCAGCAGCCGACCCACGCGCAATAGATAGGAAATATTTCAATTCCTTAGCAGAATTACGGTTATAACCTTCTGCAATATTTAAGGAAATCGAAGTTACGGCACGTCGCATCTGGTTAGCCATGGCAAACCGTTCTTGAATTGGCAATCGATCTATCAATGGATAAAGTGATTTAATCAAAAGAATAGATTTATCCCAAACATCTAATTTTCTATAATCCATATCCATCCTCCCGCTTAAAATCCTAGATGCTGATATAATGACTTTCTCGTGATTTTCAATTTACCATTGCTGCTTTTCAAATCTCTCCCCACCGTCATCAGTAACTAGGTAATATTTTCGGTTACCAGCAATCGGCGAACGGTTAACGGTCATCGGACAACAGCCGAATCTTCCCGTCAACTACCTTCTGCAAATACTGCCCATAGGGACTCTTCCCATACTGCTTAGCACTTTCTGCCAATGCCTGCTTATCAATCCATCCATTGACATAGGCAATTTCCTCAGGCATAGAAATATGGATGCCCGCTCTAGTTTCTATAGAACGAACAAATTCAGAGGCCTCATAGAGAGAATCCATGGTACCTGTATCAAGCCAAGCATAGCCACGGCCCAGGGTCACTACGTTTAGAATTCCCTTTTCTAAATACATTTTATTCAAATCCGTAATTTCAAGCTCCCCGCGAGCAGAAGGGTTCACCTGTTTGGCATACTCACAGACATGTTTATCATAGAAATAAAGCCCTGTCACCGCGTAGTTGGACTTCGGATGGGCTGGCTTTTCTTCGATAGATTTTGCTCGGCCTTTTTCATCGAAGTCGATGACACCGAACCGTTCCGGATCATCCACATAGTACCCAAAGACCGTCGCACCATCTTGCCGGGCAGCGGCTTCTTTCAAGTACTTCGTTAGGCCTGCGCCGTAGAAAATATTATCTCCTAAAATCATGGCACAAGGTTCTCCATCGATGAATTCTTCACCCAAGATAAAAGCCTGGGCCAATCCATCAGGGGATGGCTGTACTTTATAGGAAAGATGAATCCCATACCGAGAACCATCGCCCAAAAGTCTTTCAAAGTTTGGTAAGTCCTGTGGCGTAGAAATAATCAAAATATCCCTAATTCCTGCTAACATCAACGTAGACAAAGGATAAAAAATCATGGGTTTGTCGTAAATGGGAAGCAATTGCTTCGATGTCACCATAGTCAGCGGATAAAGTCTGGTACCGCTGCCACCTGCTAAAATAATACCTTTCATATATTTCCTTTCATAATTCATTAAACTAAATGCTTAGGTCCCGATGAAACGGATTCCTGCAACTTTGCTCGTTCCTCATTATAAATTTGCTCTGCCAATTCCCTAACTTTATTCGTAATCCACATGTATGCCGTAGTTCCTTTTCTATAATCAGCTTCTGCATACATATTAATGCGGCCATCTTCCCTCAATTTTTCCACTTGTTGAAATGCCCGTTCATTTCCTTTGGGATATACTGCAAAAGTAGCGCCCCCAAATTTATTAACCACAGAAAATGCAGGTACATCACTAGGCCCATCAGCAATATATATCATATGTTTAAATTTAACTCTACGTGCCTCCTCGCTCATTTTTGCATTAACATCTATATCGTGATTTAGAGGAATTCCTTTATTAATTTCAAATAAGGCCCTTGTCTTAGTCGTATTATCTATCGTATATCCAACCTCAGATATTTCACATTCATCATTAGTAGAATCAATAAGCTCACATCCCCATATTCCTTTAACATAATCATGTAGTTCGGTCCCTTCTATAACCTTTTTGATTCCAGTACTAACAATATAATTTTCTACTCGTATATTATATTCCTTATAGTTTTTACCATCAGTCACTTCATCTAAGCAATTCTGCATATTTTGAATCAATTCAATAACGCCTGGATAAAAATTTTGTTTCTTTCCAAACTCCTTCAGTAACGAATTATTCAATCCTGCCATTTTTCCATCTTTTACATATTTTATTAAATGATTCAAGTATACAGTATCTTTATTGACTTGAACTCCTTGAGCTTTACTATATTCTTCTGGTAAACTATTTACCTCTTTCCAGAATTGTTGTTCATTAACTTTATAATACTCAAATATTGGAGTTTGCATATATCCATCAATCAGAGTTTTATCAAAGTCCCAAATAACTGCAATTACATTGGACATATTAGCACCCACCTTTTTTTACTCTAAAAAATTACTTAATAAATAATAATACAAGTTGATGTAAATCTGCCTTTTTGACAATTAGTAATGCAAAATAAGCCAATCCATAAAATACCATACAGAACCAATTATCAAAAAGCCACCCCGTAGTAATGAAAAGCATACACATCATAAGATCAATCAAAATATTTCTCACCAAATGTAGCCCAAGCAATCGCCCTGTTATATATTCAGCCAAGACACATCGAAAAGCATAGACTACTACAATGAAAAAAACTGTCAGATCTAAATTATGAAAAATTGCTACCGCCAAAAAGGTCACGACCAGAGAGACCAATACACTGCATACATTAATCTTCAACATCAAGGTTTCTTGCCGCATACTCTTCAGATAGGTATTGATCAAAAGACTTACTTTGCTCTCAAAGACACATATTGGAAATAGCACACTCATGTAAATTAAGCTATCTGCATATTTAGGAAGCCACCAAGACAACATACATTTCAGAGGATAATAGCCAAGAAGTGCAGCAAAGAGCAGAAATGTCAATACATTACGAATTTTCATATAAGCACTAACTCGCTGTACTTCGTCCATCCTTTTTATAAGAGGAAAAAATACCACACTAACAGAATTGATAAATATCAGTAAAAAATTGGAAATTCCCAAAGTTAAAGAAACTTTGCCAAAAGTTACCACATCCCATCCAATAGAAATTCCATATCTAATACAACCTACAATAAGCATACTAGCAATATTTGCAAACATCAGCTGACTGCCAACAATGAGATTTTCTTTGGCTTCTAGAACAATTCGATGAATGGGATCAAAATTCAGATGTAGTAAACTCCGACATAGATAGCTGCCAACTAATGCCGCAGTTATTACAGAAACTACATTAGCATAGTACATATACTGAAATTCATTCTGGTGCAAAATGAATAAAAATAAAACTACGACACACAAAAATACTATACGTTCCAGTAACAAAAACTTAGCATAATCTTTGATTCGATTGGTAATCTGCATAATAAAATTGCATAAATTATTGAAATTCACAAAAGGTGCTAACCACACTGCACAAATGAGTGCTATTTGCTTAGTAGTATCAATCACCATACTTTTTCCTAGCAATGTCACTATGACAGCTAAGAAAATCTGTAACGCTATAATTCCATAAAATTGTCCTGCAAACAGTTTCCGATCTAAGTCATCAAAATTTTTCCCCGCATATCGTAAGTAAATACCATCTTCCCAACCAAAATGAAAAAAACCTAGATATGAGAAATAAAAAAGAAATAATTGCCATAAGCCATAATCGTTGACACTCAGAAATTTAGGAACAACCATTACCATAAACACTGATATGCCTAATGAAATAATATTTGCGCTAAATGAATATGTAATATTTTTTGCAATTTGTTTAAATTTCATGTTTTTTTTCCCACACAGCGCACAACATTGCAAATATAATTCCTAGCAATATCCAGGTTGTATAAATGACAGTTAAATGATTACTAAATCCATTAGCTAAACATCCAGCCATAGCTACGATTACCATAATAAATAATAAATTATCACTGGATTTTCTAATACTATTATGATATTTACCTAGAATAACGAACAACAATATAAAAGGAAGTAACTTTAGCATAGTTCCAACAATCCCTAATTCGGCTAAATCGGCGCTATATTCACATGGCGAGGGAAATCCTGACTTTAAAATTCCAAGTTTCTGTTGATACTGTATGCAATTGGCTATCTCACCTATTTCTTTTTCCTGAGATGATAAAAAATCAGCAATATAGCACTGACGATGTGCAACACCCACTCCCACCAAAGGATAGTTTTCCCATATGCGAAGTTCACTTTTAATAACAGCAAATCTAGCACTATTACTTCCTGAGTCTACATTGATCGCGCCTTTAACATTGCTGTCTAAGTATTTTTTCGTATATTCTATTTCCGCTACGCCAACAGAAGACGTAATACTATTTTTGTCGATTCCAGATTTTTCGTTGATAATAGCTGTATTGGTATCTTCTTCTACTTTTTTTTCATCAGTTACAATGATCTCAGGTTGTATAGACGAATTTTGAAATCGTTCACCAATTAATGTACTGGTACCAAATGCACCAAAAAAGACTAAAATAAAAATAATACTATTCATAATATATTTCCTGTTTTTACTATAGATACACAGCATAATAAAAAGAATACACTCCCCCAAGGAAAGTAAAACAGATGTTTTTGAGTAAGTAAGAAAGCATATAACCTCAAGAGAAAAAATTAAAAAAATATCAAAATTCTTTGTTTTACCACTCATATAAGATGTCCATAAAAATGGGAGGGCAAAAGCTATATACATTCCTAGAAAAGAAGGTTCAGGAAAAAATGAACGAAGCCTTGCTGGCAACCAAAATAAAGGTGGCCACCACCCCATACCTATGCCAATATCATAAAACAAAGGATTTGTTACAGTTAAAATTTTTCTCGCTATGTCAATCCCCATATAATAAAAAATTTCAATAATTGAATAAATAATAATACTGGCAGAAATAATTTTAATACTGCATAATAAAATTTCCAAAGCCCTATGATAATTGTCTTTATACCAACAAAAAATCAGATAAGAAAAAAGAAACGTGTAAATGCACTGAAAAATAACATTTTTAGTTGCTCTGATAACCAGCCAAACATTAGATAACTGATTCTTATCAAAAAATATTCCATAAGCTGCTGAAAGATCAATTAACTCATCCATTTTTTTTACTGGAATATTATTTCCATTGAAAAGTAGATCATTATATGGAAAAATCATAATTCCATAAATAGCAGAAATAAGAAGTATACATATATATATACATAAAAATTTTCTTATTGTTCCCCAATAAGAAAACGTAATGTTTTTCTTCTTCCAAATAGCAAAAGATGTAAAAGCAAACAGCAAAAGCATCGGATATAAAATTAACTGTGCACTAATTGGTCCACCAAGAAATCCTATTTTATTTATTGTTTTTGGGATACACATAAAAGGAATACTTACGCAAATAAAAAAGAATAGATAATCTCTAGCCTTAAACACATTTTCTTTGCTCATTTTTTTATCTCCCTTGATAAAAAATGATAATGTCGTATTTTTTCATATGATAATCGAAGTATAGATACATAAAATCATAAAAATGACAATTTCATAAATTAAATGCCTCTTCAAATTTGTGTATTTTGGTGGTTTTACCAAGATATCTCTACGATTTCGCTAAAATCTTACTACATTATCCGGTATAACAAATTTCTTACGACCAAACCATATATAATTAAGTATCTAAGCAGAATTTTTTTCACAAAAGAAACATGTACATACTCGCTATAAAAAATATACTTTGACTTATATAACTGTCTCACCTGAGCATAACGTTTCATGGATTTTTTGATAGACACAGAATGATTATGGAAATAGCTGATATCTGTATCAACTAGCATCTTATAACCTACATCAAGAAATTTCTTTCCTAGCATCTGCTCCTCGTAAAAAAGGAACACTCGATCATCTAGACCATGAAATTCCTGATATACTCGTGCATCGATAGCAAATAGAGAACCTGGTAACCATTCAACAAATTGGATTCCTGTATTTGGCATGACCAATTCTCCTCGGAAGGGGAAAAATCTTTTCAACAATACCGTACACTCCAGTGCTTCTCTAGCAAAGGTATTGATCTTCTTATTCATGATTGGATATTTGGCATGGGCTGGCATTTTCATATAGCCAGAAGCAGCCTGTACATGATATGTTCCCATATCACGTACAACCTGGATCAAGAATGCTTCAGAAAATTCCACATCAGGATTGGCAATTAGAAGAACATCTATATGATAGTTTTCGATCAAGAAAAAGGCACCAAAGTTATTGCCATAAGAATATCCGCCATTCTTATCGCTCTGCATCACATCGATTTTAGCATCAGATAGTGATTGCAACAAAGCAAAAGAATCATCAGAGGAACAATTATCGACCACTGCAATGTGATCGATACTGTCATACTCCCGGATACTTGCACATAATTTCTTGGTAGTTTCGGAATCATTATAATTAAGAATGATGACTCCAATCTTTTTTTTCATCTATCATTAATTTCTTGTCTCCTAACATTTCTGGTTTTCCGCTATCGCGACAAGCTAAAATAGCATCTTTCGTCGCCTCTAAATACCCATATTTCCACTTGAGATCTGGTTCCAAATAGGTACCTTCCGCCCACTCATTCCAAGCATTGATAAAGATAATATCATCATCAATGGTATCATTTTTCTTTGTTTCATTGATAATATCTATCAACCATTGTTTGTAAAGCTCCGGCGTCGCTCCATCAAGAATCAATCCTTTATTTTTCTTGCGAGCTGTATTATCCCACATAGGAGATACGGCTCGATAGAGCCCATCCCGTTTTAGCTGAAAATATCCTTTATTCTCAACAAAGTCTTTATAATCGTACACTTTACCAAAGAACTTATCACATACGAATTGTTTGTTACTTGTAATATCCTTCATATAAGGAAGCTGCGGCCCTGGTGCAAATTCACTACAGGCATCGAATCCCATATCTTTGTAATCAGCATAATAATCTTCACTGCTATCTGTACGAATGCATCCAATGATATATAAGTCCAGCCCCGTTTCCTTTCTAACATAATCCCGCCAATGCGAAATTACTTCCTGTGATTTGGGTACATTTAAGGGTCGATATACCGATAATACAGGTTTTCCCGCTACCTTGATATAATTATCCTTTGTAAATAAATTTACACAAGATGTGATAAACCTTTGATAGCTTTCTACCGTATTATCCTGCTCAATCAGTGGAACATTTGATGCACCCTCCCATTGTTTTGTCCAACTTTCATTGACCCAACAAATGTTAAACGGAAAATCAATAGACTTGTCATTGACAAATTTGTTGAATGGCAAATCCAAAAGCCGTACCCCATTGAACCAATAATAATAGAAAGAAAAACCATAGACACCATAAAACTTAGCTAACTCAATCTGTCGATGAATGTTTTCACTCAATCGTAAATCATAAAAGCCAAGTTCTCCAGGAAGCCGAGGCTGATATTGGCCCACATATTGTGGTACAGACTTCGAGACATTTGTCCATTCTGTGGATCCCTTTCCCCACCAAGCATCATTATGCGGATCTGGATGATATTGAGGTAAATAATAAGCAAGTAACTTTGGATCTTCTTTTGTTCGATTAATGAGAAACTGTCTAGGATGTTTGATTGAAAAAGTGTTATTTAACCATTGGGTTTCTATAATTTTTTTTACGTACTCGTGATAAACTGCAATATTCTCCGTTCCTTTGTATTCACCTTTAACTCTTCCTTTCAGAAAATAGAATATTTTCTCTTTTTGCTCAGTACTTATCCCAGGCAATGCCCAATACAAATCCTTTGCTTTTTCAAATAGGCTCATCTCTATCCCCCCGCTCAGCTTCTGCATATGCAAATTATCATCCGCCTAACAAATTTCAAAAAAGAAAAAAATTGTGCTGCCAATGATAGGGGATATGATATCAGTTTCTTTTCTCGTAAAATTTGATAATTCTCCATCTCTCCTTTTTCTATCTTCCATAAGTTTCCAGATAAACCTGCTTCTCCAAAGAACGCCTTAAAACTCGCTGCCATATACACGTTTAGCAGAGCACCACCATAACGAAAACAATATTCTAGCCAAATCAAATAGTCTTCACTATACCGTTTTCCTGGAATAAATCGTATATGAGGTACATTCTTTACCATAACAGAAGGGGTTCCACCAATTGGATAGTGTAAAAAAAGATATCTTACTGGATTAATTGGAATTATCTTATCTTTAGAATATGGAATCTCTCTTCTTGAAAAGGATTCTATATCATTTTCTGAAAGCACATTCATATGATGACAACTAAATCCAAATTCAGGATGTGATTCCATAAATGCATATTGTATTGCTAATTTTTGGGGATGCCAAATATCATCACTGTCTAAAAAAGCAATATACTTTCCTTTTGCTACATTCCAGCCAGCATTTCTCGCATCACCAGCTCCTGCATTTTTTTCTTGATATATAATAATAATATCCAACATTGAACCATAAGTATTATCGCATAAAGAAAGCCAATAATGAGTTTCTTCTTGCTTTGGAGAACCATCATCAATCAAAATCACTTCCCTCGGTTTTACTGTTTGATTTACTACTGATTTTACCGCACGAAAAGCCTCTTTTCCTGAGTTATAAACAGGAATAATTACCGATACATCTATTGTTTTCTTTACAATATCATTTATCTCTGCTATTCCACGGTCCTCTATTTTTAAAGAGCCTTCTTGTTCTTGGTTCCAGTGCCCCTTTATAAGTGTCCCGTCTTCACCCCCCCGATAATTTTATCAAACAAAATGTTTGGCATAAAAGGCAATACCAATTCAAAATACGTCGTCCACGAATTATTTCGACTTTGTTTCATCAAATTCTTTGCTCCACTAATACTTGGGCTTTTAAAATACTCGCACCTTGCTTGATACCATATTCGTGCATTCTCTACAACTTGATTCCGATCAATCTTATCTGACACAAATTGAATAAATTCACGCTGTGATGCAATACGTTTTTCATAATATGAACTTTTATCAAATACTCCAGCAAGAACAGCAGATTGGTTTCCGCCATAAATCCGATACTTCATTAACGGTTTAGAAGCCATAGCAATTTTACCATTAGCTGCGGCATAAACTGCTAACCACCAGTCATGAAACACTGAACTAGGAAAAGGTAAAGCCGCTTTGGCAACTGATGTTTTCATCATCATCGTGCAACCTGTCACAAAATTCTTTACCAATAAATGCTCTAATGCGTCAGGACCTGTATAAAATATCTGCCGCGGTCTCACTTCTCGAATATGTGAAGCAATTACATTGGAATTCCCATCAATCACTTTCATGTCGCTAAATACTAAAGTAGCATCTTCTGATTGTATGGTCTGGAAAAGTATTTCTAATTTCTCACTTTCCCAAATGTCATCTTGATCACAATAAGCAATATAAGGTGTTTTTACCAATTTTGTCAATTGTTCAAATGCTCCATTTGAGCCTAAATTTTTTTCGCCTTTTATGATCTGGAAAGAAATTGATGGCATATACTTTTTAAAGAAAGAATCATAATCATACGCATCATCAGGTGAATCATTCCATGCAATAACAGAAAATTCTCTATAACTTTGTCTTTCAATAGACTCAAGTTCTTCTTGTAACCACTTTAAATTTGGCTTATAAAGAGCTATCACTACTGTAATCTGATTCATTATTTCCAATACACTTTCATCATACTACATTGCCGTCTCAAAAAGTTCGGCATCTTCCTATAATGTAATCCCAGCTTATATCCAACTAATTTACAACCATCTCTTACAATAGTTGGGATAATAAGAAGCGGTTTACGTTTCAATAAAAAATTTAATTCACTTACTACAAATCTGATGCCTTCTCCTTCTGCTTGTCCAAAAGATTTTCTAATCCATGGTTCCGTTGCATGAAAAACACCTGTATCAAAGTAACGTCGAAATTCTTGTAAGATAGTGTAATTATGTGAATGATAAACTTGTGCATCTGCACAATAGGCATTGCTCCACCCACTCAAAATCATCTTTGATGCCACATAGGTATCTTCACCTAATATAACATCTGTAGGAAATCCCTCTACTTGTTCCAATGCTTTTGTTCGATAGGCAGCAAAAGTATCCGATATAAATGACACTTTAATACCGAGTTCATCGGCATCCTGTAAACTCTTCACTCGACTTTTTGGGGGATAATTAAACGCTCTAGCCCTTGCAGCTAAAATGGTAGCATCTTTATGTGGCAATTGTCTCCCATAAGCACATCCCACTTTGGGATTTTCAAAAGCTTTTACCAGATGACTAATAGCATATTCATCTGTGGGAATAGCATCTTGTGTCATATACACTAAGATTGGATAGTGCTTACATGCTTCTGCTGCTTCCTGTCTAGTCCTACCATGATTAAAACTCTCCGGTGTCGTTTTGATAAAAGTATAGTTTAAACCAATGATATCATTCCTATAATTTCTTTTATCCGAACCGGAATCTACAACATATACATCAAAGGTAATATTTTTCTGCTTTTTTAGCATTTTTAGACATTCATTCCATTTATAATCAGGCTGATAAATAGGAATAATGATAGCACAATCTGTTTCATTAGATTTCCGTAAATTGTTCATCACGCACATGCCTCCGATTCCGGATACATGGCGAAAATCCATGAAAGTTGTTCTATATCGAGTCCACGCCTAATGGACAGTATACTACTAAGTCCCCCCCCGAATAGACATATACTCTTCTTCTAGCCTTTGTGCTGAATAATAAATATCAAATCCAGCAAGTCTCATTTCCTTTGCTACATCTTGATTTCTCTCTTTTGGAAAAGAAAGTATCTTTTCAGCCCACTGCTCTTTTCCCAAAGACAAATTATAAAAAGTTAAAGAACTTGTCAATTTAGTTTCCTGTGTCACTGCAGTAGAAATTAAACAGGGAAGTCCATTTGCCTGTGCCTCTACCCCTACCACTGGTAATCCTTCATAATGAGAAGGTAGTACAAAAAGATCCATTACGTTGTATAGAGCCTGCACATCCTTCCGAAGTCCCAGGAATTTTACATGATCAGCAATACCAAGCAACTTTACTTTATTTGCAATTTTAGATTCTAACGGGCCATCTCCGATCAAAAGGAGTATTGCCTGCGGTGACTTTTTTAAAACTTCAGCAAACACATCTATCAAAAAATCATGATTCTTCTGAAACATAAATCGGCCTACATGACCTACTACAAATTCGTTTTTTAGTCCTAATTCTTTCCGTAACGCTTTTCGTTTTTCTGGGACAAACGCATATTTCTTTAAATCGATGGCATTATTGATAATTGTCACTTTCCCGCTATCCATCATCTTTTTGCCATACATCCACTGACCCGCTAGATAACTACAAGCAAAATATCGATTAGCAAAAAGTTTCGCAAAAGGTCGCAATATAAATTTCATCATATTCCGTTTGGTCTCTCCTGGTGAAGAGGTACTATGGTTGTGAAGAATTCGTACTGATACGCCTGCTAACCATGCGACAAAAAGAGGAAAGGCAGAAAGAGTATTCATATTGGAGTGGACAATCTGATAGTGCCCCTTTTTTATTACTTTATAAATATTCCACATGAAGGCGATTGGATTTTTGTAGTAAGGTGTTACTTTATACACATGTCCGCCCATTTTTTCTACTTTTCCGGTAATGTCTATTTTATTGTCATTATGAACAATAAAATCAAATTGTACTTTCGTATGATCTATATGGTCATAATAATTCATGACAACAGATTCCACACCGCCTCCAGCTACTATGCCAAGGACTTGTAGAACACGAATCGGTTCACTCATCTCATTACTCCGTTTCTATACCATATAAGTTCTTCTTTTTTGCGGATACAATGTTTATTCAATCATATAAATTTTAATACGCCCCTTTGTGGCTTAAAACCACTGCCACTGTTCTCCATAGCAGTACTAAATCCAGCCAAACGCTCCAGTTATGAACGTACCAGCTATCCATCTGTACTCTTTCCGGATAATCGATATCACTTCGACCGCTGGTCTGCCACATGCCTGTGATCCCAGGGAGGACGGAGTAATACTCTTTGATGTATTTCTCGTATCTTGGTACTTCTTTCTGAATAATAGGCCGTGGTCCCACGAGACTCATTTCGCCTTTCAAAACATTCAGCAGCTGCGGAAGTTCATCGAGACTGGTTTTCCGAAGGAAAGCACCGCTCTTGGTAATTCTAGGATCATTTTTCAATTTAAATTCTCTATCCCATTCTTCTTTGGCTGCTGGATCTGTTGCCAAGAGATG
>DBLC01000071.1:12705-22611 GCA_002297935.1 Dialister sp. UBA734 | reverse complement strand
CACTTCGCATTACGCACTCATTCCAGTAGCGGATTGAATACCTAAAATTGCACAGTCCAATAAAGGAGAAATAAACATATGGATGCAAATACATTGGCACTCATGGCCCAGGGGTTTGGCAATGCCTTGGAGCCTATGAATTTATTGATGATGGTGATTGGGGTCACCATCGGTGTCGTGGTGGGCTGTATGCCGGGCCTGTCCGCGGCCATGGGGGTGGCGTTGTTGCTGCCTCTTACGTTCGGCATGAAACCGGAAACGGGCATGATCATGCTGGGCGGCATTTATTGCGGCGCTATTTTTGGCGGGTCCATTTGCGCCATTCTGATTCATACCCCGGGGACACCGGCGTCGGCGGCCACCGCCATCGACGGGTATGAACTGACCAAGAAGGGCCGCGCCGGGAAAGCTCTGGGCACCGCCTGCATTGCGTCGTTCTTCGGCGGGCTTTTGTCCTGTATTTCCTTGTACTTCTTCGCGCCTATGCTGGCCCAGCTGGCTATGAAATTCGGCTCGCCGGAATATTTCTGGCTGGCCCTTTTTGGCCTCACCATCATCGCCGGTGTCACCACCGGTTCCATGGTGAAGGGCCTCATGTCCGGCGCGTTTGGCCTGATTCTGTCCACCATCGGCATGGACCCTATGGAAGGGACGGAGCGTTTCATGTTTGGTGTCGATGAATTGTATAACGGCATCAATGTGACTTGCGCCCTGATCGGCCTGTTCTCTATGTCTCAGGTATTTATCCTTATGGAAAAAGCCATCAAAGAACGGGGCAGCATTGTGAAATTCCACGACTCTGTGCTTTTGAAATTCCATGAATTGAAACAGATTGGACCGACTGTGATTCGTTCTTGGCTCATCGGAAATATCATCGGCATTCTGCCGGGGGCCGGTGCGTCCATTGCGTGCTTCCTGGGGTACAACACGGCGAAACAGTTTTCCAAGAAGAAAGAAGAATTCGGCAACGGTTCCATCGAAGGCATCGCTGGTTCCGAAGCGGCCAACAACGCTGTCACCGGCGGTTCTCTCATTCCGACCTTGACCCTGGGCATTCCTGGTGAATCGGTCACCGCGGTACTCATGGGCGGCCTTATCATCCAGGGTCTGCAGCCAGGACCGGAATTGTTTACGAAATACGCACCCATGACCTATACGTTCTTTGCGGGCTTCGTGATCGTGCAGTTCTGCATGCTCCTCATCGGCTTGGGTGGCTGCCGTATTTTCGCTCACATTGCGAAACTGTCCGATGCCATTCTGATTCCTTGTATTTTCGTCCTCTGCGTGGTGGGCTCCTTTGCTATCAATAACAGCTTCGTCGACGTGGTCATCATGTTCCTCTTCGGCGTGGCCGGTTACCTGATGCGCAAAATGGGCCTCAATACCGCTGCCGTCGTACTGGCTCTCATCCTGGGACCGATTGGCGAACGGGGCCTTCGTAGAAGTCTTTCCCTCTCTGGCAATGACGTTTCCATTCTCTTCTCCACACCCATCTGCTGGATTCTCATCACCCTCTGCGTACTGTCCGCTTTCTCTCCCCTTTTGATGGACTGGATGAAAAAGGCGAGAAAACAGTGACTGGGGACTGGTGACTAGTGACTGGGGATTAGTATCTAGGCCCTGGGATTGATATAGGTTATTATTGTGCTGATTTTTCTGCCAAACATACTGATATATACCGCTATTGTCAAGGTTAAAAAGGTTATATAAGGTTATAAGGCTACCGTAAGTTTCATAACCCTATATAACCCTTTTAACCCCGATGGTAGCGGTATGCATCATTATGTTCGATACAGAAATTAGCAGAATAATAACCTTTTTGTTTTTAGTTGTTGGTTGTTAGTTGTTTAGAGCTATCTATCTATCCCCATGTACCTATTGCTGTACATAGAGAAATCGGATATAATACCCATAGAGAGGTGATCGATATGGAAATTGTAAGTCAGACACAAGCGCGGAGAAATTTTTTCAACCTGGTGAAACGGGTCAATAAGGAACACCTTCCCATTATTGCAACCAATAAGGATACCTTGGACGATGTGGTTATTATGGGGAAAAGAGATTATGAATCGCTTTTAGAAACGCTTTACCTGTATGGCATTCCTGGCATGAAAGAAAAGATTGCAAAAGCAGAAAAAGAAGAGGGGATTCCGTTTACCTCTTTAGAGGATATCCCTGATGTATAAACTCACCTATACCAAAACCTTCCAAAAAGATTTGACGCAAATCAGAAGAAATCCTGCTTTGTATGAAACGCTGAAAGATCTAGTGGCGGTATTGCCGGAAAATCCATTCTTGGGCGCAGAGAAATTGGAACCTAAGTTTAGAAATTTGTATTCCAAAAGAATCAATATCCAACATCGCCTGGTGTACAAAGTGGATAAGGAAACGCAAACCGTGAAACTCTTGGCCTGTTGGACCCATTATGAATAAAATTAGAAAAAAGGTTATTATTGTACTGATTTCATTCTGTAAACAATTTAAACATACCGCTTGTCACAGGGTTATACAAGGTTATGGGTTATGGGATTCCGGTAATCTCATAACCTTGTATAACCCTTTTTAACCTTGCTGGTGGCGGTATACTTTATTCTGTTTGATGTAGAAATCAGCAGAATCATAACCCTTTGGTTGCTTTCTAATCCCCTTCCGGATACTAGTCTATTCGTTACCATTTAGGGTATAATAAAATCACCTTCCAATGAAGGGAGGTGATTCCTAATGGAGGGTTTGGTTTCAATTCTATCCGGGTTGTGGGCTGACCTGCTAGCCCCTGGTTTAATTGCCCTATTTACATGGTGGCTTAACTAGAAAAATATAAATAAGTAGGGAAAAAGGATGCAGTTGCCGCTGCATCCTTTTTTTGTTCCCTGGTGATTCCCAAAGGAATGGTTTCAATTTGTATATGTATTATAGCATGGGAAGAGGGAAAAGGAAAGAGTTTTATAAGGAGTAACTTCTGACTAGTAGACTGGTGACTGGGAGATCAGGGATTGGTAGCTAGGGAGTGATATAGGTTATTATTGTGCTGATTTCTTATACTGAACATAATGATACATACCGCTACCATCAGGGGTATACAGGTTATATAGGGTTATGAAACTTACGGTAATCCCATAACCTTATATAACCCTTTTAACCTTTTTAACCTTGTTACTGCGGTATGCATCGTTATGTTCGATACAGAAATCAGCACAATCATAACCCAGTCACCAGTCACGAGTCACCATAGCGTCATCTACCATAAAATACCCCTCAAACCGTACTTTCCCCTTTTCCTGTGTGAAGGTATGATATCCCTTATATTCTTTCATGAAGGAGGCAACGGAAATCATGCCCAGGCCGTGGCCGGTTTTGGTGGTCATGGGGTAGCCTTCTTCGTTGAAGCGGAGTGGTTTGTCGTAGTAGTTTTCGATGGAAAGCACCACTTGGCTGCCTTTCACATTGAGATGGAAGTGAAGGTACCGTTTATCGGGCACCATGGCCGCCGAGGCTTCGATGGCGTTTTCCAATAGGTTGGCGATCATGAAGGCCATGGGGCTTTCCACACCGGGGAGGCTGGGCGGGATGTTGATTTTATAGGTGAGGGGAATGCCCATGTCTTCCGCTTTATGGAAATAAATGGTCAGCACCGCATTGAGAATGGGGTTCAAGCAATAGGGGTGGACCACGGTACGTTCCAGGTTGTCATCAAAGGTTTCCAAAAGGGACAGGGATTTTTCTATATTTCCTTCATGGAGAAGCTGGTATAGCGTGCGGATGTGATGGCGGAAGTCGTGGCGAATGAGGGACATTTCCTTGGCGCTATCCTGGGACACCAAGGCGTAGTGGCGGAGAAATTCGATGGATTTGCGCATCAGTTCATTGGCACTGCGGATGCGAATCTGGTCCTCTGCGTCTTTGGCTTCCAGAGAAATATATTTGTAAAATACAAAGAATCCAAGCAAAAGAATCAACCAGGATATCAATTTGGATGGGGTCCATAGGTCACCAATGAGACTGGTGGGCACCACGTTGAATACCAAAAGCAGTGGCAGAACGGCGATGTAGTAGCTGTATGTCTTGTCATTGATGAACCGGGTGGATGGCATCATTTTCAGAAACAGCGGCCGGGCCAATGGGAGGGTCAGGAAGAAATATAGATTATAGAGCCACATCTGCTCCGCCAGGAACGGCGTGCGGTCCGCCATGTCCGGATGGAGCAGAATCATGGTGAGTCCGCTCAGGCAGTGAAGAAGGAACATGTACACCGCCTGCATACCCAGGACGAAAATCTGCTGGGGCTTGTATTGGGGAAGCAGGTAGAACATGGCTAGGAAATATGGCACCCACCCGAAAGTGAGCACGATTTTATAAGCCAAGACGGTGATCCCCATGGCACAAAACAGTAGCCCCTGCCAAGCCATATTGAACAACGCCAGCCGGAAAAAGGCAGAGAAAATCTTCCCCTTTTCCTCTTCGGTGATAAAGGGCGAAAAAGGCAAGTACCGCATATACCCACCGGCAAAATGCAGGATGGTGATGGGGAGGAGTAGGTTGAGTAGTTCTAATAACATAGCGGCACCTCTTTCTTGGTGACTGGTGACTGGTGACTGGTGACTGGTGACTCGTGACTGGGGATTAGTAGCTAGGCCCTAGGGATTAGGGAAAATAAGTTTACACCGCTTTTATCGCCCCCCGTCGGGGGAGATAAATCGATGATTCCTTTCTTGGGAAAGGTTTTTAGGTTTCTTGAGTATGCCAAGTGACGCTAGCGGTGTTCATGCTGGTGTGGCCCCTTGGAGAAGGGGCGGCGAAGCCGGGGATAGAAATGGCCCGAAGGAACATATTTCAGCAGAAGCGGTAAAGGCAAGATGAGAGTGGTAATGGATAGTTGTACAAGGAGCGGAGACCGCTAGAGCAGTCTATCCCCCTGGCCCCCTTCTCCAAGGGGGAACGTGATTTGCGAGATGTGTCATATAGCTAGTAATTCATGGCACGTTCGACGATCCTCATAACCCTTTATAACCCTTATAACCTTTAAAGTAACGATAGTACCATTATGTTTGATACAGAAATTAGCAGAATAATAACCTAGTCACCAGTCACGAGTCACCAGTCACTAATCTTATTTATCCAATAAATACTGCAAGTACCCCTGTTTCACTTCTTTCTTTTTCCTCCGACTGATCGGGGCGGTGTGGTTTCCTTTTAAATGAAACAGGTCTTCTTCCATGGAGGTGACGTAGTCCATGTTGATGGTGAGCCGGTGGTAGCATTCGAGAAAGCGTTCGTCCGTGGCGAGGAGGGTGGAGAGTTCCTGGTAGGTGTTTTGGGTAGGAATGTCTTTGCCTTCCAAGTGAACCACGGCGTTTCGGGTATTGTTGCAGTCCACGGAAAGAATGCGGGCGAAGGGAATTTCCAAGGTCGATTGCCCCGCCAGGTGGACCGTCAGTTTTCGCCCGGACATCATTTCGTCCGGCAGCAGGCGGTTCAGCGCACTGACGAAGAGAGATTGGTTCTCTGCGATGGGCTTCAAGATGTAAGCCGATGCAAAGACGGAATAACTCTCCAAGGCGTGTTCCTTGCTGGTGGTGAGAAATACAATCTTCACCCCGTCATCGACCAGTCGTATCCGGCGGGCCACGTCGATACCGGTCATGCGGGGCATGTAAATGTCCAGAAAAACCAAGTCATAGGCAGCGCAGGAAAAACTGGAAAGAAACGAAAATCCATCCTGAAAGGCGCTTAACGTATAGTCGATCGGGGAAGAACCGGCCCGTTTTTTGAAATAGCCGGTCAAATACTCTTTGATGATGGCAATGTCCGATGGATTGTCATCCACAATGGCGATGTGAAGCATGGGAGCACCTCGTTTTCTATGGTAGCTGGTGACTAGTGACTGGTGACTGGGGACTGGTGATTAGTGGCTAGGCCCTGGGGATTAGGAACCGTTACGATATGATTCTGTAAGTCCTTACCGCTAGTGATAAAAGGGGCCTCAGGTTGCTCAGGGTTCTCAAGTTTCTCAGGTTCCTCGAATGTGCCTATAGACGTTAGTGTTATCTGGTAAAGTAGAACCGTAACGATATGATGCTTTAAGCTCTTGCCGCTAGTGCTGATGAGATTTCTCCACTCTCCTACACATTGCGTTTCATTTCTTCTCTATCAACAAGCACAAATACGACCGGTCGAAATGACGGTTTTGGCTAGCGGCACGTTCTAGGAATCTAATCCCTAGGGCCTAGCCACTAATCCCCAGTCACTAGTCACCAGTCACTAGTCACTCCTCCCTATCATTATACTCGAAATGCTAGGGAAACGCTTTCCGAGAAAAAAAGTCTTGCATAGTACAGTAAAAATATGGTATCATTATTCCAATTAATCTTAATTCGCGAGGATAAGAGAGAGTACAGGATCGTAGACGGTGAAGAGAGCCCTGGTTGGTGGAAAGGGGTGCGGAGCGTTCTTGGAAGTGCCTCTTGGAGCAGATCGGCTGAAAACAGTAGGCCATCCGGGGAGCCCGATATAGCCAGAAGTCGCAAGACTTACCAAGGTTTCTATGGTGACATGGAAATGAAATTGGGTGGAACACGGAATCTCCGTCCCTTACTGGGATGGGGATTTTTTTATTTAGTGAGGAGTTAGGAGTGAGGAGTTAGGAGTGTTGGTGGCGGCGCATAATCATTTGGAAGCGCCGCACGATATAGTAAGGTTATTATTGTGCTGATTTCTATATCAAACATAAGGGATATACCGCTACTATCAAGGTTAAAAAGGGTATAAAGGGTTATGGGACTAAGGTCATCACATAACCTGATATAACCCTTATAACCTTGACCATAGCGATAACACCATTATGTTTGACAGAAAAATCAGCACAATAATAACCTATAAAAAGGGGTATTGGGGCGCTTCTTAAGTTGTGCGCCCCTTCCACCACTCCTCATTCCTCACTCCTAACTCGCTCATGTGCACTATGTTAGAAAGAAGGTAAAAGAGATCATGTCCCGCATTTTGACTGCTGAACATATACGTAAATCTTTCGGGAAGAACACAGTACTGAAAGACATCAACCTGTCTGTGGATAAAGGTGATGTAGTTTCTATTCTTGGCCCCTCTGGTACAGGGAAGACCACATTTCTTCGCTGTCTGAATTATTTGGAAAAACCAGACTCGGGCAAACTTTCTATCGATGAAGTGGCTGTGGATTTTGCCCATATTTCCAAAACCGACGTGCAGAAGCTCCGGCGGAAGTCCACCATGGTGTTCCAGCAGTTCAATTTATTCAGAAATAAGAACGTCCTGGAAAATGTCACCGAAGGCTTGATTTATGGCTACGGGAAAACGAAAAAAGAAGCCGAGGAAATTGCCATGGAAGAACTGGCTCGGGTCCATATGACGGACTATGCGAAAATGTATCCTTCCGAATTGTCCGGCGGCATGCAGCAGCGCGTCGGCATCGCTCGCGCCCTGGCCCCGCGGCCGGATGTGATCCTTTTCGACGAACCCACCTCTGCTTTGGACCCGGAATTGGTGGGCGAAGTGCTGGACACCATCGCCGAAGTGGCTACCTTGGGAATTACCATGATTATCGTGACCCACGAAATGCATTTTGCTAGAGAAGTGTCTTCCAAAGTGGTCTTCATGTCCGACGGCCTGGTGGTAGAAGAAGGCAAACCAGAAGACCTCTTCACCCATCCGAAAGAAGAAAAGACCCAGCAGTTCCTGCAGAGAATGCTGGCGAGAGAAGGATAAAGGTATCTGGTGACTCGTGACTGGTGACTAGGAAAGAAATTAACGTTTAGAATTTAGGTTATTATTCTACAAAATCCCCTAGATAGAACAAAGAAATGCCTCGTTAGCAACAGGTTATAAAAGGTTATAAAAGGTTATGGGAATTGGTTCTTACAACATAACCTTTTATAACCCTTATAACCTTGATGCTAGCGGGTTATCACTTTGTTCTGTTTAGCGGATGTAGCAGAATTATAACCTAATTCCCAATCCCTAATCCCTAGCTACTTTGACTTCTGTTAAAAAGGATCAATAGATTATGCTTACTTTCAATATGTCTTATTTCCTGGGATTGTTTCCCCGGTTGGCCGATGCGCTTCCTTTTACGTTGGAAGTGATTGTGGCCTCTATATTTCTATGTCTCTTGTTCGGCTCTCTGGTGGCGGTGATTCGTATTGCCAAGGTGCCGGTGCTCTCGCAGATTTGCGAAGTCTGGTTGTCCTACAACCGCAGTATGCCATTCGTGCTGGATTTGTACCTGGTGTACTTTGTGCTGCCGGCTATCGTGAAAATGATGCATTTCAGCACCGATGGCTGGCCTCTTACGGTGTATGTGCTGATTGCGCTGACCTTCCACTATACACCGGTCATTTCAGAAATCATCCGCCCGGCCTACTTGTCGGTCGATAAAGGACAGAACGAAGCGGCCATGGTGTTTGGCCTGTCGCCGGCCCATCGGGTGCTTCATATCGTAGCGCCCCAGGCACTGCCGGTGGCTCTTCCGGGCTTGGTCAATGAATCCATCAACATTCTAAAAGATACGTCCATCATGTACTTCATCGGCGTGGTGGACCTCATGGGGAAAGCGGGCCTCATCATCAATGCCAATTATGGGCAGGGAAAATTGGAAACCTACTGCGCCGTGGCTTTGATTTACTGGGCCATTGTGATTTTGGTCGAAGTGGCATTCCACTATTTCCAGAAATGGAATACCACCGGCGCAAGGAGGGCATAACATGATCGATTTTGAAGTTTTACCTACTGCGCTCCTTTTCATCGCCAAAGCCATTCCGAATACGCTCTTCATGGCCCTGGTCATCATGGTGTGCAGCATCGTTTTCGGCTCCATCATTGCAGTGATTCGTCTCAACTGCCACAAATTTGTAGACGGCATTTTCACCGTCTTTATTTCCTTCTTCCGCGCCGTGCCAGCTCTGGTGCAGCTCTTCATTGTGTACAATTCGCTGCCCTTCCTGTTGGCACCGCTGATTTCTTCCTTCACCGGCCATACGGTGAAACCCTTCGACGTGAGCCCCTATTGGACCGTGTACGCCACCTTCATTTTGTACATCACGGCCTACCAAGCGGAAAATATCCGCGGTGCCCTGCGCTCGGTCGATAAAGGCCAGTTCGAAGCGGCAGTAGCCATGGGTCTGACACCGGCCAAAGCCTTCACCCGCATCGTCCTGCCCCAGGCCTTCGTGGTGGCTATGTCCTCGTTCTTTACGTACTATCTGAAAACCATCAAACTCTTGGCTCTGGTCTTTACGGTCAAAGTGGTGGACATGTTCGCCGAAGCGGACATCTTCTCCGCCCTCTACAACCGCCGCACCGAACCATACATCGCCGACGCCATCGCCTACTGGGTGGTCGCTATCATCCTGACCTTCGTGTTTAACTGGTGGGAAAAGAAGCTACGGGAAAAGTATTGAGTGACTGGGGACTGGGGATTAGTGGCTAGTAGCTAGGCCTTAGGAATTGGGAAATATTGTTACGTGAATGATTTGGGTTAGTGGATGTGATTTCGCTAAGCATGATAGGATTCTCAAGTTTCTCAGGTTTCTCAGGCAGCTCAGGCTCCTTGAATGAGCAAATAAACACTAGCGTTATTTGCTCATTCGGGGAACCTGAGAAACTTGAGAATCCTGAGCAACCTGAGAAACTTTGCCACAAAAGAAATCATGCACCTATTTCCCTTTAGAATATAAAAAGGCATAGGAAATTTCTGATTGAGATTTCCTATGCCTTTTTGCTATATTATGGGCGAGAGATAGTTTGGTATGGCTTTGCTCACACTCACTCTAGCAAGAGGGAGGTGATCAGCATGAGTGTATTTGAAACGTTGTCTTTAAGGAAACGCTGATTTAATCAAAGAGTTTGGAATCATATGAATTTTTATCCAAAGCATCG
>DBLC01000071.1:0-12623 GCA_002297935.1 Dialister sp. UBA734 | reverse complement strand
ATTAAATCAGTGTTTCCTTAATGATAGCTTTCGGCTCGCTGATTGTCTTGATTATCACAGCTTGCAAAAAGTAAGTCAATGAAAAAAGCCGCCTGACGGGGGCAGCTTCCTTCAAACTCTTAATGTGTGAGAAAGCCTTGTCCTTGGCGGGAATATCAGACTATCTCTCTTTTCTATGTGTATTATACCAAACGAAAAAGTACTTAGCAAGAAGTGAAATGTTTTGCGTTCTGTCAGAGCATAACCCATTATAACCCTTTATAACCTGGTCGCAAGCCTTACGTGTCGAATGTTAGCTTATGGAAGGGGCAGAATCATCCCCTTATTGTCAGTGGTGAAAGGGCTATGTTGGATTATTTCCCAAGCCGATTATCTCACATATTTCTTCAGTTCATCCACAGAAATATGTTTCAAATACCCTTCGCCAATATATTTCAACAGTGCCAAATCAATGGAACCGGCTTTGATTTTCTTATCTTTTTCCAACGCAGCGGCCAGGATATCTGGAGAAATCTTGGTGGTTGTTGGAAGGGAGAGGGATTTCAGTACGTATTCCAGGCGAGCCGTGGTGCCTTCTTGGGTGAGCCCCAGCAGTTCGGCCCGTTTGGTTACCATGTACATGCCGATGGCGGTGGCTTCGCCGTGGGTGATTTTGTCATCGTTGTAGCGATAGCACTTTTCGATGGCCCCGCCAATGGTGTGACCGAAGTCCAACAGGCGGCGCGGGCCCTGGTCCATGGGATCGATTTCTACGAAATGGGCTTTAATGGTGACGCACCGGCGGATGATTTCCGGCAGCACACGAAGCAGTTCCATGTCGCTGTTGGCCTTTTCAAACAGTTCGAACAAATCCTTGTCGGCTACGCAGCCCAACTTCACCGCTTCGCCCAGACCATTGTGCAAGTATTGCCGTGGCAAGGTTTTGGCCATGCCAGGGTCGATGTATACCGCTTTTGGCTGGTAGAAGGTGCCCACCAGGTTCTTCCCGGCAGCGATGTCCAAGGTGATTTTCCCGCCGATGGCACTGCCGATCTGGGACAACACGGATGTAGGGAATTGGATGTACTGGATGCCGCGGTGATAGGTGGCTGCAGCAAATCCGGTCACATCGCCGACGATACGACCGCCCAAAGCGATGAGCACGTCGTCACTGGACAGGCCGAAATCCACCAAAGCCCCGTAGACTCGATTCACGATAGCCAGAGAACGGGATTTTTCACTGGACGGCACCACAATCATCTGGGTGCGAAGACCAGCGGCTTCCAAGGATTTCACCAAATCCATGCCATACAGACGGTCAATGCCATCTTCGGTGATAATAGCCGCCTTGCCGGCTCCCGTGAGCTTGGCAATCGACGGCCCCGCCCGACGAATCAAACCGCTGTCGATGGTGATATCATAAGAATCATTGCCTAAATTGATGTGAATGGTATCCATAATATACCTCCTTTGATGGGAAACGTATCAGTATTGAGTGATCGTTTTCCTTGGACAGTTAGAAGTTAGAAGTGAGGAGTGGTGGTGGCGGCGCATAAAATTTGGAAGCGCCGCGAGTTTTATAAAGAAATACTCCGTCATGCTCTTTGCCTTCTTAAAATAGGAATATACTTTCTTTTATTATACAATATAAAAAGGAAATTAGAAATAGAGACCAGCGTTGGAAGTGGTTGTAAAACATGTGATGTTTCCTGTTGGTATAAAGGCTTCTCAGGTTGGTTACTCAAGTTTATTTATAAGGGGTATTGGGGCGCTTCCAAATTATGTGCGCCCCTTCCACCACTTCTAACTCCTCACTTCTCACTGTTTTTTAGTTGACTTCCCTTCCAAAATTATTGTAGAATAAGTTAAGGGATAATCAAACCGATCATCCAGCCCCCATGCGGGGCTTTTTTGTTGCGTGAAATGGGTTGTTGGTTGCCAGTTGTTGGTTGTTAGGTTTATGCACCGCGTCCGAAATCGACAATCTGCAGTTTACACATAGTCATGGGTTTAAGGTTTAGGGTTTAAATACAAACCGACAAACCCTAAACCTTAAACCCATGCCGCTACGAAAACGGCGAATTGTGGGTGCAGAACACGGTACGTAAACCCAAACAACTAACAACCAACAACAGACAACCACCAACCCATCTCAACAAAATCTCTATGATATATCCATCCCATTTGTCTTCTATATTGTGAAATACGGGAGGATTTTTTATGTCAAAAAATTACGATGTCATCATTATCGGTAGTGGCCCTGCGGGGATTTTCACCGCTTTGGAACTGGCAGACACGGGGCTGTCCATTCTGATTTTGGAAAAAGGACTGGACATCCGGGAGCGCATTGCACTCAATAAAGACCGTAAAGCACCGCCGGCGGACCGACGGGCGAATATTGTCTCCGGTTGGGGCGGTGCGGGAGCCTTTTCTGACGGGAAATTGACGCTCACCACCGATTATGGGGGCAATTTGGATGATTATATGAATAAAGGCCAGCTGGCGCGGCTGATTTCTTATGTAGACAAGGTGTACTGCCAGTATGGCGGCGAAGGGCGCAAGGTCTATGGCGATGAATTCAAAGATGAAATTCACGAATTGAAACGCAAAGCTGCGGCGGCTGATTTGGCTTTGATTCCCGCCCGGATTCGCCATTTGGGTACCGATGTGAATGGAGAAATTCTGACTCACATGCGGGACGCCCTGCCGTCCCATGTGACGGTTCGCGCCCAGTGTCCGGTAGATACCATCTTGGTCAGCGATGACAAGAAAACCATCCAGGGCGTGGTGGCTGGCGGCGAAACCTACCACTGCAAGTACCTGGTGGCTGCACCGGGCCGCGACGGAGCGGAATGGTTCACCCACGAAGCCCAGAAGTTGGGTCTGCACACCGATTCCAACGCGGTAGACATCGGTGTCCGGGTGGAATCTCCGGCGGAAGTGTTTGAACCGATCACTAATATTTGCTACGAATCGAAATTGGTGTATTTCTCCAAACTCTTTGATGACCGGGTGCGTACGTTCTGCATGAATCCTTACGGCTTCGTGGTAACGGAAAATAACAACGGTCTCATGACCGTCAACGGCCATTCTTATGCCCACAAGAAGAGTGACAATACCAATTTTGCCATCCTGGTGTCCAAGCAGTTCACCCAGCCATTCCATGAACCGATTGAGTACGGGAAATACATCGCCACCTTGGCCAATATGCTAGGCGGCGGCCCCATTGTGCAGCGGTTGGGCGACCTCCGCGACGGTCGCCGGTCCACGGCAGAACGGATTCGGAGAGGCATGGTGAACCCCACTATGCCATCGGCTACTCCAGGAGATTTATCTTTGGTCTTGCCATATCGCTTCTTAAAGGATATTATGGAGATGTTCGAAGCGTTGGATGAAGTGGCACCGGGAGCGAACTCTCGTCATACCCTGCTCTATGGGGTGGAAGTGAAGTTCTATTCTTCCCGGATCGAACTTTCCAACCAGCTGGAGACGAAGATTCCAAACTTCTTCGCCATTGGTGATGGAGCCGGCATCACCAGAGGCCTCGCGCAGGCATCCGCAGCCGGTGTAGTGGTAGGACGGGAAATTGCCGCCCGTATTGGTCAACCGAAGGGAGATATCTGATGATACCGAGGTACACACGTCCAGTGATGGAAAAGATCTGGAACGAAAGAAATGAATGGCAGACAATGCTTGATGTGGAAATTGCAGCCTGTGAAGCCAATGCTGAATTGGGCCGCATTCCGAAAGAAGCGGTAGAAGTCATCAAAGCCAAAGCCGATTTTGATGTAGACCGCATCCATGAAATCGATCGTGAAATCAATCACGACATCATTGCCTTCCTGACAAACGTAGGGGAACACGTAGGCGATGAAGCCAAGTACATTCATATGGGCCTCACTTCCACCGATGTGAAAGACACTGGTCTGAATGTACAGATTAAACAGGCTTCCCAGGTCCTCATTGACGACTTGGAAAAATTGGCAGAAGTGCTGAAGAGAAGAGCCGTAGAATTCAAATACACCCCCACCATTGGCAGAACCCATGGGGTCCATGCGGAACCGACCACATTCGGTCTGAAACTGCTCCTTTGGTATTCTGAAACATTAAGAAATATTGAACGCATGAAGCGGGCTGCGGAAGAAATGGCCGTAGGCAAACTGTCCGGCGCTGTCGGTACCTATGCGGACATTGATCCATTTGTAGAAGAATACGTCTGCAAGAAAATGGGTCTCAATAGAGAAATCGTAGCTACCCAGGTGGTACAGCGTGACCACCATGCAGAATACATCACTACCCTGGGCGTCATCGCTGGCGTACTGGCCCAGATTGCTCTGGAAGTTCGTCACCTCCAGAGAACCGAAGTGAGAGAAGCGGAAGAATATTTCAGCCCGAAACAGAAAGGCTCCTCTGCGATGCCTCATAAGAGAAATCCGGTCAAATCCGAAAGAATCTGCGGCATGGCTCGCCTGATCCAGGGCTACAGTCTCCCGGCTTTCGAAGACATCCCGCTGTGGCACGAAAGAGATATTTCCCACTCCTCCGTAGAAAGAGTCATGATTCCAGATGCTACCATTGCTCTGGATTACATCCTGGACCAGACCACCGCGCTCATTGATAAACTCTTGGTTTATCCGGAAAAGATGCTGGCAGACCTGAACCTTACCGGTGGCCTCATCTACAGCCCAAGAGTCCTCTTGGCCCTCGTTGCCAAAGGCGCATACCGTGACACCGCGTACCGTTGGGTACAGCGTAACGCCATGAAACGCTGGCTCCAGGGAGAAGACTTCTACGAAAACCTCTGCAAAGATGAAGACGTTAGAAAATATCTGAACGAAGAAGAAATCAAAGCCTGCTTCGACTACAAACCGATGCTGGTTCACGTAGACGAAATCTTCGCACGGTTCGGACTGTAATCGTAGCATTTATTGAGCTTCGCTGAAAAGTGCGTAGTGCGTAATGCGTAGTGCGTAATGAAGGAAGGGGCGCATCAAATTGTAAAGCGCCCCAATACCCCCCCATTTTATACAGCAAAAGGAAAAAGCACGTAAGAGTGAAAAAATGACTCTTACGTGCTTTTCTTTTTTTGTTGTTGGTTTAGGGTTTACGTTCCGAGTTCGTTTTGCCCAATTCACACTAAGAAATATAGCCATTGGTTTAAGGTTTAGGGGTTGCATTCTTGTATTTAAACCTTAAAACTTAAACCAATGCCTCTGTGCTTTTGTGCGAGTTGTGCAAAACGGACTCGGAGCATAAACCATAAACTGTTAACCGTTAACTGATTACTAATTAAGCATTGAAAAAAGCCTACCCAGGCTATAGGAGGCTTTCTTCGAACTAAAAATTTGTTGAGGGAGCCGGTCCACTGCCATGGATTTTTGAGTCGGCTATCTCGTTACCATCATTATATCATAAAAAATAGGGATTTCAAGGAAGCACGTAAGAGTGAAATGAATGGCTCTTACGTGCTTTTCTTTTTTGTTGTTGGTTGTTTGTTGTTGGTTTAGGGTTTATTTGCCGCGTCCGTTTTGCCCAACTCGCACTAAAAGATATAGCCATTGGTTTAAGGTTTGCGTGTCGGGCAAACCCTAAACCTTAAACCAGTGACTCTGCCTTTTCGTGCGAGTTGGGCAAAACGTACTCGGAGCGTAAACCGTAAACCGTAAACTGTAAACTGTTAACCAACAACCAACAACTCTCAACAATCTCTCTATATTCTCCACCGATTTTGATATATAATAAGAATACTATAAGAAACGGAGTGGGCGGGCTGCTTACGGCAAACTGCCTACGGCCAACTAACAAAGGAGACTCAAATTATGGGAGAATCAACTACAGGAATCATTTTCATCGCACTTTTGACCACCCTTTTGGTGGTATTCAACTGGCGCACCTCGAAGTTCAAGAAAAACGTTGACAACATTGTGAAGCAGATCCTGGCGCACAACAAACGGGAACGAATCCTTCGCAACCAGGAATTTGTCCATTATTATCTGTCCAGTGGAAATATCTGGCTGGCTCACATGGACGCATCCTTCAAGAAAACCGTTATGGTGCAGGTGGGCGTTTCCGTCCTTTCCATCGTAGGCGGCCTGGCTCTGATGGGGGCTTCCGTTTTCATCGGCGTGTACCCTTTGGCTATTTATCCCTTGGGCATGATGGTCTTTGCCTGGAAAGTGGGATTCAACTTTGAAACCATTTCCAAAGACGAAAAAATCAACGCCCGCCGCGCCATGGAACACTACAAGAAACTGTATCCCAACGATTCCACAGTGAAACAAAACAAATGCCTCGACAAATCCTCTGCCTGGTACATGACCGCCAAAAAGATGAGCGTCAGAAGCGGGAAACTGGGAACGAAAAAAGGCAATGCGTAGTGCGAAATGCGTAATGCGTAGTGGTAGAAGGGGCGCACAAATTATATAGCGCCCCAATACCCTATATTTTATATAGTAAGTGATTGCAATTATCGGCGAGCATATAGGAAAGGCATATGCTATTTGATTATATTTCATATAAGAGCAATTCGATGCGCTCGCCGGCCATCATTACGCACTACGCACTACGCATTGTTTTCTGATTTCACACTATAAGTCGCTATCGATTTAAAGAAAGAGGAGTTTATGTACGAAGAAACAACCATTGCGGCCATTGCCACCGCGCCGGGAGAAGGGGGCATTGGGATCATCCGCCTCAGCGGAGCCGCTGCGACTGACGTGGCGGATCGGCTATTTCATACAAAGAAAATTCCTTCTTTCCACGAGGCCCAGCCGTACCACATGTACTTCGGTCATGTGGTGAGAAACGGCCAGCCGGTGGACGAAGGGTTAGCAGTTTACATGAAAGCGCCCCACTCCTACACCGGCGAAGATGTGGTGGAACTGCAGATTCACGGCTCCATGGAAGCCCTCCGGCAGACTTTGGAACTGGCTCTGGAAAACGGTGCCGTCATGGCCCACCGGGGCGAATTTACCAAGCGTGCCTTTTTGAACGGCCGCCTCGACCTGTCTCAGGCAGAAGCGGTGATGGACATCATCGAAGCCAAAGGCTCCGCTGCTCTGTCCCAAGCGGAAAGCCACCTGTCCGGCGCCCTGTCCGGCTTTGTGAGACACTGCCGCAGCCAGCTGAAAGATTTGATTGGCAAATTGGAAGTCACCATCGATTACCCTGAAGAAGATTTGGAAGATTTGACCAATGAAGAAATAAGACATAGTCTGGCAGAGATTCAAACCTCTCTGGCGGCCCTGCTCAAACGGTCCGAACAAGGTCGTATCATCAAAGACGGCCTCCGCACCGCCATCGTAGGACGGCCGAACGCGGGAAAATCCAGCCTGCTGAACGCCCTTCTCCAAGAAGAACGGGCCATTGTGACCGACATCCCCGGTACCACCAGAGATACCATTGAGGAATCCATCAAAATCGGCGGCGTGCCGCTGGTGCTGATGGATACCGCCGGCATTCGAGAGACCGACAACACCATCGAACGCATCGGTATCGAACGGGCCAAAGAATCCATGGAAAAAGCAGACCTTATCATGGCTGTCATCGATGGGTCTGAACCGCTCTCCAAAGAAGATAAAGAACTTCTCACATCCCTCAAAGGCCGAAAAGCCTTGGTGATTCTCAATAAATACGACCTGCCCCAAGAACTGGACGCCAAAGACGTGCAGGACTTGGCAGGACATATTCCAGTGGTTCCCATTTCCGCTCGCTACGGCAGCGGCATGGAAGAACTGGAAGAAGAACTGCACCGCATCACGGACCACCAAGACGCTATGGCCGGCAGAGAACTGTTCCTCACCAACCTGCGCCACGTGGACCTGGTCAAGAAATCCCTGGCCGCCGTGGAACGGGCCCAAGAATCCCTAGCCGAAGCCATGCCCGCCGACTGTATCACCGTGGACCTCACCGAAGCCTGGCAGACCATGGGCGAAATCACCGGCGACTCTATCGACAACGAACTGATCAATACCATTTTTGAAAGGTTCTGTGTTGGAAAATAATTTTGAAAAGACGTACCCCGTCAGGTGCGTCTTTTTTGATACACTTTTTGGTGACTGGTGACTGGTGACTGGTGACTGGTGACTGGTGACTGGGACTGGGGATTAGTGGCTAGGCCCTAGGGATTAGGTTTCTCGAATGTGCCACTAATCGAAACCGTCATTTCGACCGATCGTATTTGTGCTTGCTGACACAAAAGTAATGAAATGAGATGCGCCCCTGAGTGGAGAAATCTCATCAGCACCAGCGGTAAGGGCTTAAAGCCTCATATCATTACGGTTCCACTTTACCAGATGACACTAACGTCTATAGGCACATTCGAGGAACCTGAGAAACTTGAGAACCCTGAGCAACCTGAGAAACCTTGAAGTCAGCAGAATCATAACCTTTTTGCGTTACCAAAACTCGCTCAAGAAATTTCTTTGAAAACCACGAAAAATTATATATAATAATATATTGAAATATTCTCTCATGGTAGCTTGTGACTAGTGACTGGTGACTCGGGATTTCAATTTCCAGTCACGAGTCACCAGTCACCAGTCTACCTACACACTGCTATATATATTTCCAATGACGCACCCATGGTGCGTGTCGTTTTATGAAAGAAGGATCCCATGTATCTCATAGATACGTATGATGTCATTGTGGTCGGTGCCGGTCATGCCGGCTGCGAGGCGGCGTTAGCGGCTGCCAAGATGGGGTGCAAAACCCTTTTGACCACTATTTCTTTGGACAATGTAGCCATGATGCCCTGTAACCCCGCTATTGGGGGACCGGGTAAAAGCCACTTGGTGAAAGAAATCGATGCTTTAGGCGGTGAAATGGGCATTGCGGCCGATGCGACGGCCATTCAGATGCGCATGCTGAACCTGGGGAAAGGCCCCGCGGTGTACGCACTCCGCGCCCAGTCAGATAAAAACGCTTACCACCGATACATGAAAAAAGTGGTGGAAAATACAGACAACCTGGACTTGAAACAAGTGCAGGTTATGGATATTATCGTAGAAGATGGGAAATGCGTAGGCATTACCACCGAACTGAACGAAGAATACCGTGCCAAAGCGGTGATTCTTTGCACAGGCACGTACCTGGACAGCCAGATTATCATCGGCGAAACCATGTATTCCGGCGGGCCAAACGGCATGCGTCCGTCCGTGGGCTTGTCGGAAAATCTGAAAAAACACGGCCTGGATATTCTCCGTTTCAAAACCGGGACCCCTAGCCGTGTAGATATTCGCAGTCTCCACCTGGACCATATGGAACTGGAAACCGGGGACCCGCAGAACCACGCGTTCTCCTTCATGAACGAACGAGAAGACCGGAACCAGAGAAACTGCTGGCTCACCTACACCAATGAAACCACCCATCAGATCATTCGAGACAACCTGATGCGGGCCCCGAAATACGCTGGCAAGATTCACGGCGTCGGCGCGCGGTACTGCCCATCTATCGAAGACAAAGTGGTTCGTTTTGCCGACAAGAAACGGCACCAGCTCTTCATCGAACCGGAAGGACTGGACACCAACGAAATGTACGTGCAGGGCATGTCTACCTCCATGCCAATTGACGTGCAGTACGCTTTCCTTCGCACCATTCCGGGCCTGGAAGATGTGAAACTCATGCGTCCTGCCTACGCCATCGAATACGACCTGTTGGACCCGCTGCAGCTCTATCCGACCTTGGAAGTGAAGAAACTGCCGGGCCTCTACTCTGCCGGCCAGTCCAACGGCACCAGCGGCTACGAAGAAGCGGCTGCCCAGGGTCTCATGGCAGGCATCAATGCGGCTCTGAAAATCCAGGGCAAAGAACCATTCATCCTGGCTCGTCACGAAGCCTACGTAGGAGCCCTCATCGATGACCTGGTCACCAAAGGCACCAACGAACCATACCGCATGATGACCAGCCGCAGCGAATACCGTCTTATTCTTCGCCAAGACAATGCGGACCTTCGCCTCACCCAGAAAGGCTACGACATCGGACTGGTCACTGAAGACCGGTACCAGCATTTCCTGCAGCGGAAACGAAACTTCGAAGAAGCCATGCACTACATCCGCACCGCTCGGTTTACGCCGAAAGGAAATATCAACGAAGCCTTGGCCAGCGTAGGATCCGCCCCGCTTACCACAGGCATTGGTGCCGATAAAATTCTGAAACGTCCAGAAATGACCTATCAGAAAATGGTAGACGTCCTGGGCTGTCCGGAATTTGACAAAGAAGCGGTAGAAGAAATGGAAATCACCGTGAAATACGAAGGCTATATCGCCCGTCAGGAAGCAGCGGTGAAAAAGGCAGAACGGATGGAAAAAGAAAAAATGCCCCAGGATATGGATTATCTGAACCTGGAAGGCATCTCCATCGAAGCCCGGCAGAAACTGGACAAAGTCCGTCCACTCTCCCTGGGCCAAGCCTCCCGCATTTCCGGCGTCTCTCCGGCAGACATGTCGGTACTGATGGTGTACGTGAAGAGGCATAAAAAATAAAGGTGACTAGTGACTGGTGACTGGTGACTAGGGACTAGTAGCTAGGCCCTAGGGATTAGAAAATAGGAAACCAGCGGAATCCTCTCTAGCGTCTCGTCTCCCCCGTCGGGGGAGAAAACAAGAGGGGGAGGCACTAGCGGTATACTTCGCTATGTGCATGACGAGGAACTTGGGATGATCCGCTCCTAACCATATAAAAGGGGGATTGGGACGCTTCCAAATTATGTTGCGCCCCTTCCACCACTACTCATTACGCACTTCGCATTACGCACTCAACTAAGTTTCTCTTCAGGGAAATGAAAAGAGAAACCATTCAAATTGGAAAGGGGAAACCAATGACAGTTCAAGAAATGATGGAGGCCCTGGGCCTTCCGGCCAATGAGGAAGCCGCAAAGAAATTGACAGAATACAATGCCATGGTGATCGAAATGAGCCAGCGAGTGAATCTGACAGGCATCAAAGACATCGAGGAAAGTCTCATCAAAAACGTCTACGATTCACTGACCGTGTACCAGGACGCCTATTTTCCAGAAAAAGGCCGCGTCATGGACCTTGGTACCGGTGCGGGCTTCCCAGGGGTTCCCTTGGCGATTCTCCGCCCAGATATGCAAGTGGTCCTGGTGGACTCTATCCAGAAAAAACTCACCTTCATCGAAGGGGCCTGTGCGAAGCTGGGTATCAAAAACGTGAAATGCATCCACATGCGCGCTGAAGAAGGTGGCCGTCGTAGAAAAACTAGAGAGACTTTCGACGTAGTTACCGCCAGAGCGGTGAAATCCATGCCGGTCATCTCCGAATGGGCTATGCCCTTCGTGAAAGTGGGCGGCACTTTCGCAGCCATGAAAGGCCCCGGTGCGGAAGACGAACTGAAACAGGCCGGAAAAATTCTTCGAGAACTGAAAGGCGAACTGGCGGAAAAGAAAGATCTCACCTTGCCGACTGGAGAAAAACGTTGCATCCTCTACATCAAAAAGACTGCACCCTGCCCGAAGACCTATCCGAGAAAAGTAGGGGTGGCAGAGAAGAAGCCGATTATTGGAGAATGAGTGACTGGTAGACTGGTGACTCGTGACTGGAAATAAATGGTGGATATAGAAAAGCGTATGCCTGTATAGGTGATACGCTTTTTTGATGTATAATATTTTTAGATGGTAAATTTCTAGATGAATCGCTGTTTTAAAGGAAAAAGTTTGAGTAAAATATAAAAAGGGGGGAGAGTATCAATGTTAGTGGAATTTTTTAATGAAAATATATCGGGAAATGTTATAGATGTAAGAATGACTGCACAAAAAGCAATTTCACTTATAATGATTAGATATGAGATGATCTTCAATTACCTATCGGCACAATTAATAAAGGTTATTGTTGAACGAGCAGATGTTGTTTGTGAGCCGATTTATAGATGTACAGTGAATATACCTAATGAGGAAAAAGTTTCTTGGCAAATTTTTTTAGGTGAGAGAAATTCACTACCCAACAACATGGTTATTGTTATTTGGAAATGGAATAAAAAAGAGGATATTTTCTATTATCGACATTTAAAAGATGTAGAACCAAAGACTCAAAATAAGTTTCCACATTTACATGCATATGTACATGCATGTAGTAGAGATGAGATGAAACGTGTTTTTGTAAAATTAATGTTATTAGATGAGATTCTTTTATCAGGTATAAATTTGGAGGAACGAAAAAAATCAGATTTTGAAAAAGTGCATTGGAATGAGATAGAAGTTTATAGATCGTATGATTGGGGCATGATTACGGGAGCGTGGAATCGTTTGAAACAAAATTTACAAATAGAAGCCATAACGGAAGACATTGGTACACTTTTGATGGAAATGGTTAATCGTTCTTCTTATAAAGAAAATTCCCATCTCACTTTTGATTATCCTTATCCGGTAGAAGATTATATTAACAAGATAATTTATGGAGAAGAAAGCCATGTTCTATAAACGGAATATTTTAAACTTGTTTGAAGCTAATAATAGTTACTTAAGCCATCAAGAAGCGGAAAAGATAGGGACAAATATCAGTAATACAGCACTTAAGGCCTGGGGTCAGATTTCTTATTTGAAAGAAGTCCTAAATTGCAAGTGCAACTTGAACGCCATATAGCGTACTATGCTTTTTGAAAATTAATTACCGCAAAATATGTTTTATTTT
>DBLC01000165.1:3343-33687 GCA_002297935.1 Dialister sp. UBA734 | reverse complement strand
CTCATCTTACGTTTTCCGCTTCCGCTGCAATATGTCCCTTCGGGACATTTCTATCCCCGGCTTCGCCGCCCCTTCTCCAAGGGGCCACTCTGCTGAGATGATACCGTTAGCGTCAAATGGTGTAAACTTACTTACCGCTACGGTGGATGTCACCATGTTCGCGTGATATGTTCATGGCGAAGTATATCGCTAGAGCTACCCCCTCTTGTGTTCTCCCCCGACGGGGGAGATAAAACCATGATTCCGCCAGCGTTAATTGGCACGTTTGAGGAACCTGAGCAACCTTAGCCACTTGAGTCACCTTAGCAACCTATAATCGCTATTTCCTAATCCCCAGGGCCTAGCTACCAATCCCTATCCCCAGTCACGAGTTCCAAAATATTTCTTTACTTCTATTTCTACTTTTTTTATAATACTTATTAATATATCTTGTACATAGTTGTTGGTTGTTAGGACTCAAACAACTAACAACCAACAACTAACAACAGTGAGCCTATCTACTGACGCGAACTCTTAACGTCCCCATTGCTAGCGAAGGAAGTCATGATGAAAAAGATCCGATTTAACGAAGCAGAAATCTACAGTGCCGACACGACGGCTGTGGCTTTGACCGAGGCCAATCAGGCCACCATCCGGAAGGCGATTCAGATGAACCATGCGGTGGGGTTTCTGACGGGCTATTACGATGAAGCGCTGACCATCACGTATTTCAGTGATTATCTCTTGTCCGGTCTGGGGTACACTTACGAGGAATTTCTCCAGAAGACGAACCGGTCTTTGCGGACCCTTTTCTATGGGGACAATCTGACTTTCTTAGCGCCGGAGCGGTTCTGCGTGCTCCACGGCGAGGGCGAGGGGGAAATGCTCACCAAGGACGGGCATCCTCTTTTGGTGCACATGTACAAAACCGATGACGTGGATGCCGAGGGGCGGCCTATGTGGGTGCTTTCGGTGTACACCGATTTGATGAAGGAAAATCTGCAGCTGGTGAATCAGGTGCTCCGGTCCGGGTTCTGGTCTTTTGACTGCGATGAGAACGGTCGCATTGTGAAGTGTCTCTACAGCCATGACTTCCGTACCATGCTGGGTTATCACGATTCCATCGATTTTCCCAATACCTTTGCAGCGTGGGCGGACAAGCTCCATCCGGATGATCGGGAACGGGTGCTGACCAGTTTCAATGAAGCGTTGCAGGATCGGACCAATGTGAAGAAATACAACGTGGATTACCGCTTGAAAACCGCCGATGGGTCTTATTTGTGGTTCCGGGCCAGTGCGGACGTGAACCGCCGGATCGATGGGACGCCGTGCCGCATTGTGGGACTTTTCATGAATGTCACCAACGAGAAGCGCGCCCAGCGGCGGGCCCAGCGGAGTCACGCCTTCCATCAGGCCTACACGGACGCCAATCTGTGCGAATATTACTTGGACCTGACGAATCACAATTTCGACGCCATGAAACACGGCACGTCCCTCTTGCATGACTATGAATTGCAGAATAATTGGCAAATTCTGGTCCAGGGGTATATCCAGGATTTCGTGGCCGACGAAGACAAAAACACAGTGGCTTTATTTCTGAATCCTTCCTACATCGAAAAGAAACTCTTCTACGAGCAGGATGAATTGACACTGGAGTGCCGCATCCAGGTGAAGGGCAAAACTCGTTGGGTACGAAATACCATTTGCCGCGATAAGGATGTGAAGAACGCCCATTGTGCGATTTTCTTCATCCGGGATATCACCCAGGCGAAGAAGGAAAATGCCCACATCCAGACACTGACCAAGAAGAGCGACACTCTGAATCTGCTGCTGAAAGGCACCAGCCGTCTGGTGGACCGCATCGGGATTTGCGATTTCGTGCAGAACACTTATACATTCTATTACTATATCAAAAGCGACGATTCCAATTCGGTCACTGGGAGTTTCAGCAATTTCGCCCAGCAGGTCTTGGAACCGAAATACAAGCCTCTGGTAGGCAATCTCGCCTGGTCGGATATTTTCCGTATTTCCTACCTTAGAAAGATGCTGCCCAAGCCGGATTCTATTTACCGCATCGAATACGCCACCCATGACGAAAAGGTGTTCAAGAGCCTGGCCATTTCTCCTTTGACGTGGGAAAATGGGAAACTCCAGCAGGTGCTGCTTTTTGCCCAGAATACCACCAAGGAAAAACGACTGGAGCGGGCGTCCCGCAAGGCCCTGCAAGAAGCCTGCGAAGCAGCCAACCGGGCCAGCCAGGCGAAAACTGATTTCTTGTCCAACATGTCCCACGACATCCGCACGCCGATGAATGCCATCGTGGGTATGACCGCCATCGCCGGCGCCCACATCGACCAGAAGGAGCGGGTCCAGGACTGCCTCGGAAAGATCACCCAGGCCAGCCGCCATCTCTTAGGGCTCATCAATGAAATCCTCGATATGTCCCGCATCGAAAGCGGCCGTTTCTCCCTGTCGGAAGAGGATTTCAATCTGTCCGACATGGTGGACAACCTGGTGGTGATGAACCAGCCGGAAATGAAAGCACACCATCACACCTTCCGGATTCACCTGGACGGGGTGCAGCACGAAAAAGTCTGCGGCGACAACCTCAGGCTCCAGCAGCTCATGACCAACCTGCTGTCCAATTCCATCAAGTACACCCCCGACGGCGGCCACATCAGTCTGTCTATTTCTGAAATCCCCCAGCACACCCCGGGCAGCAGCTGCTACAAATTCATCATCGAAGACGACGGCATCGGCATGTCCAAAGAATTCCAGAAAGTGCTCTTTGAGCCTTTCACCCGGGCGGACGACAAGCGCACCAGCCAAATCCAAGGCACCGGCCTCGGCATGGCTATTTCCAAAAACATCGCCCACATGATGAACGGCGACATCGAAGTGGAAAGTACCCTGGGCAAAGGAACCCGGTTCATCATCACCGTGTCGCTGAAACTGCAGGAAGAAGAACAGGAACCGCTGGAAGAACTGATTCATCTCCCAGTGCTGGTGGTAGACGACGACCCCATCAGCTGCGAAAACACCGTGGCCCTCCTGGAAGGCATCGGCGTGGACGGCGAATCGGTCACCTCCGGCGAAGAGGCCATCCAGCGGACCTTGGAGAAACACCAGCAAAATGAACACTACTTCGCCATCATCATCGATTGGCAAATGCCCGGCATGGACGGCATCGAGACCGCCCGGCACATCCGGAAAATCGTAGGCCCCGACGTGACCATCATCATCCTCTCCGCTTACGACTTCAGCGAAGTGGAAGACCTGGCCCGCGAAGCCGGAGTCAACGAATTCATCGCCAAGCCCCTCTTCCGCTCTCGCCTGGTGACACTGCTGCAAAAATTGGCTACCGGAAAGGAAATCGCCGTGCCAGAAGAAACCACCTTGCACGCCTTTTCCGATATTTCCCTCACAGGGAAACGATTCCTCCTGGTGGAAGACAACCAACTCAATAGCGAAATCGCTTCCGAAATCCTCCGCATGACCGGCGCTACCGTGGACACTGCCGAAAACGGGCAGGAAGCACTGCACAAATTCCTCCACCATCCGGTGGGCCACTATGATCTGATTTTCATGGACATCCAAATGCCCCTCATGAACGGCTACGAAGCCACCCAAGCCATCCGCCACCTGGACCGCATCGACGCCGCGTCAGTCCCCATCATCGCCATGACCGCCAACGCCTTCGCCGAAGACATCATCCGAGCCAAACACTCCGGCATGAACGCCCACGTGGCTAAACCGCTGGACATGGGGAAACTGTATGAAGTGCTGAAGAAATATTTGTAATGGCCGTGAACGGCTTGTCGGCATTGGGAGCCGTTACCGCGTTTATAGGGTTATACTCTATGGTCATTGCTTGTCTCACATGGTAAGGATACGGCTCGGAAAAGGGTTATGATTCTGCTGATTTCGGCAGAGTAACAAATTAAAAACACCGCTAGCAACAAGGTTATAAAAGGTTATGCCAAAATAGATGACATAACCTTTTATAACCTTATTGCTAGCGGTGTTTTTTATACTTCGGCACTGAGGAAATCAGTAGAATCATAACCTTTGGATAGGCCAATGACGTGATAATAGAGGGTGGCGGTAGCATAGAGTATAACCTATCTATCACCAAATTTGAATTCTTTATATATCTCGATAATTCACCACTTTCACCTGTTTCTTCTCCAGCATATCCTGTATGGTCGGTGAAATAATAGAGCCCAGTTCGGCTTCAAAGTCGTGGTCCCAGGCGCAGTCTTTGATGAGCGCCTGATTGTCCGTGCCTGGATGCATCATCACTTCCGTCGTGCCAGGCTGCAGGTGATTCACAATATCTTTGAAATGACCCTCATGGACTGCTTCGCCGGCTACAATGCCTGCAAAATGTTCCGGTGTGCGGAAGTGACGACGATTGGCCTTCCACTGAGAAAGTTCTGCCAAAGTGAATAGGCCCAACCGACCGACCAGTTGCCCTACGCTCCCGGAGAAGCCCGTGAAAAGCGGCGTATGGGAAATACGCATGGCATCCAGATGAACCGACTGCGCCACGTCCAGTGCCACATCAATAATCCCCGGTAGCATGTGCATATGCTGGTGACTGTCCACATGGGTCAAAGCAAGGCCGGTTTTCTCCATCTTGGCCGCCTGAGCCATGAGTTCCCGCCGGACATCGGCCATGTCAATCTTGCCGGTGATGAAATGTTTCACAAACTGGACATAATCATCGAGGAATACCCCCTCTTTCGTCACCAGAGACGGAATCTCCTTCGGATCACACACAGGAAATCCATTGACCAAAGTCAAATGAATCCCTACGCCCAATTCCGGGTGGCCCTTGGCCACCTCCACCGCATCGTCAAAGGCCTTCCCGCCTGGCATCAGCGTGGCAGAACGAAGGATTCCCTTCTCCACCCCTTGGGCCACCGCCTGGTTGATCAGCACATGACGGCCGAAATCATCGGCATTGACAAGAATTTGTATATTCGATTTCATAGATATCCTCTTTGTTGTTAGTTGTTGGTTTATGCTCCGTGTTCTTGCTGCACATTCCGCACAAAAACAGATCCTCATTGGTTTAAGGTTTTTGGTTTATAGGAGTAACATATAATCACCAGTCACCAGTCACCAGTCACCAGTCACCAGTCACCAGTCACCAAAATATTGACATCTCTATTGCTTTTTATCAATACTCTATCAACAATTTCCCTAGAAATAAACAGTCATGGATTTTGTATGGATTTACAAAAGTTTTCTCTTAATTATACCATGGTTGTATCCATTTCTCCCATGAAAAAAACTCCTGTCATGCAAATCAAATAAACTTACATGACAAGAGTTTTTATTTCTACTTACCACCTATTTCTTCCCCTGCGGTTTCCGCCGGACAACCATCAGTGCTTTCACCCAATTGAAAAAGGTTGGATTATCATATACCAAATCCGTAGGGTCTTCCATGACAATCACCAATTCTTCCATAGTCCCCGGTTGATAGGCATACCCACTAGATGGTATCTTAAACCAGTGTTTCCAAACCACCAGTGTCACAAATTTCTTGAAATCCGGATTTTCTTCCTTTAAGGTCATTACATATTCTTTGGCTTTATCAAAATCGCCCAATTTAAAGCTCAATATCGCCAAAGGAAGCAAAAAACGAGTGGAATACGATAACTCCTCTTTAAACTGACGAGCCAATTTCAATGCATGCGATTTATCCTCTAAACGAGTATACAGGCACATCAATTTATATCGGATGCCTAGATTATCATTGGTGCACAGCTTCATCATTTCCTGTCCCACAGAGACAGCCTTGCTAAACATGCCATACCGAGTCAGCACATCCATATAATTTCCCATGACTCGCATATACGGCCTTGTCTCAAAGACACCCCAGAACATACCGCGGGATTCACTATAGGTGCCATCTTTCATCAAATCCGCTTTTCCTTTTGCCAAAAGTTCTTCATACGTTTTCAAGCATTCCACGGGATTCTTTGGTTGATCCAAAAGTAACAACTGAAGCAACACATCCAAATCATCCGGTGCGATTTCCTTCGCCTTTTCCAGATATTCCCGTTTCTTTTTCTTGGTAGTGGCCTGATCGGCCAGCTCCAAGTAATCATATACATCTGGCTCAGCCTCTTGCACCTGCAGTGCCTGATTTTGCTTCGCCATGAACTGCTGCAACAGCAGATTCATCTCTTCTGTGCTTACATCTTTATTCTCCGCCTGCTGCTGGATAAATGAGATAGCCTGCTTCAAAACTTTTTCTGTCCCTCTACTCATAGATGCCTCCTTGTAACTGTAGCAAATATACCTTATGCCCAAGCGGGAATATATTTCATGTATCTCGGTGCCGTTGTAGGATCCATCGCTTTAATATATCCTTCTTCTACTGCCGTTTTAATTAATCGAGAAATGCTTCCTGAACTTTTATCTTCCAAGCCAAATCGCTTTCTTAAAGAAGCATTTGTCAACTTATCTCCCTGTACGTGTTGAATACAAGCATGCATATAACAAGCCCATAACTTATCTTCCAATGATAAATCAAAGAAATCAATTTTACTAAAAATAATCACTCTAGTACTGCTTCCTTCATATACATCAATACGTGGTGTCGGTAGTTGCATGAGTTCCGATGCTAAAACAATTCGATCCCAACCACTTCCTAATTCCTCACAGAATCCCATACGTCTCATAATCGCTGCTAACCGTTCATTTCTAGACCGAGGCGGGTTGTCAATAATTCTTTTGACATCAACTAAACAATCCCCAGGATTAGTAATCTCGATACGATCGGCAAATACTTCAATTAATGGGCCCATTCCTGTAATTGAAAAATCTTGATGAATCAATGCATTTGCTATAATTTCTCTAACTGCCTCTGGGGAGTATGAACGCTTACGTTGTCTTACGCCATTAGTAAAGATTTCTTTGGAAGGGATCAGTACATCTAAATATTTTATTACATTTTCAAAGATAACGGCATATCCAGCTTCAAAAGACTCATCCTGTTCCATATCCATACGATTATTATTTGCATACCGGACAACCCGAATCGCTTTTCTACTTAGGCTAGGGAAATCATGAAAATTCCTGGCCAGTACAAGCCCTCCTAAATTTGTAATTGCATATAATCCATTATCCTGTTTTAGAACCATTTGTTCTTGCATTAAATACCGCAATACCTCACAATCATCCCCAGGAATACGTGATTGATGTATCATTTTAAAATATATTTCATAATTTAAATATCTTATAACATCAGACAGTGCTAGATCTTGTTTGGCTAATTGTGCCTCATATTTTTCATTCCGCAATTTATCCCATAAAAGGCATTCCACTGCCTGTACATCATGTAATTTTTTCGTATAACTTCCTACACGTATGTATGCTTCCTTCTTAAACTTAACAGTCCTATTCAACGCTTTCTTTATACGCAAGACTCCAACATGTTTTCCTGCCACGATGACTTCGTCATATCGAAAATCCACATTATCAGATAACATACCCCAAAGCCAATTTTCCAATTCTTGATTCCCAATTTTTATTTCATGAAATGACTTTTCCGTCCCGACAATTTCATGACTACTATCGTCAATTCCCCAAATCATATACGCACAATCTTTATCTTTTAATGCTGCACTATTGGCCAATGCACTCACATCTTGTCCAATCATGTCCGGCGTATAATTATTATGCTTAAACTCTATCCATTCTGTTTCCACTGAAAATTTGCATAGTTCTAAGATTAACCGTTCTAAGTTTCTCATATGATATCCCCTCCTCTGCAAGTTACCAGCAAGTTAAAACTTCTTGTATTTATCAGATAACTTCCCCTCTAAAATACTTCTCTGCAAGTTACCGGCAAGTTAAATCCATACGCAAATATCTTATATATTATATCATTTTTAATAAAAAATCTTCTACCACAAAACAGTTAGACACTGCCTGTGATAGAAGATCTTATTGAGTGAATGGTTGCATTCAAAATTTCACTACCTATATTCAGCAAATATCAAACCCATGAATGACTGAGACATCCACTACTTATCATGTGCCACCATCCAAGTCGCTACGGTACGAGCACTTTCTACATACTTAGCAAAATCCTTATCTTTCATATCCTTCTGCTCACCAATCTCCCCGTTCTCAATCACCAGTCGATGATTGAATGCACGGTCAGAAGCGGTCAATGGAGGCAAGAGAGACGCGTATGTATTTCCAGGAGGCGCGATGAGTTCTGCCAACGTGGGGGCGATTTGTAAATGACTGCCTGCTACAGTTGATTTCAGGAAATCCGTAGGCAGCCCATCTCCGTAGAAATAGCAGGGGATACCGCTCAGTGCCAAGAGGGAGACATCGCTGGCAAAGTTGAACCGTTCTGCGTGGTCGCCGGTGACAACAAAGAGGGTGGACGGGTCATCCTGCTCTACTTGGCGGATGAACTGTCCCATCACTTGATCGGCGTACCAGATATGTCCCAGCTGGTCCACGGTGGCCTTATCCTTAGGAATGGACTCCGGCAATTTCGCCATCACTTCTTCCCTTGGGAACCCCTTAGCATCTACATCATAGGCGAAAGGCGGGTGATTGCTGGTGGTGAGAATGAAATAGAAGGTATCTTCCGTTTCCTTCTGCATCTTCTGCCGAATGGCATCGAAAAGGACACCATCCGGAGCACCCCAGGAAGAACTTTCTCCCTGGTCTGGTAATTCATCGGCACAATGGAATTCATCGAACCCCTCGCGCAGCGTGAAATGCTCCAAATCCTGCCAGCTGCGCAATCCGCCATACCAAAATATGGTTTTATACCCCAACTGTTTCATGGTCTCACCGATGGCAAAAGGAGACGGTTTCCCATGAAGGCCCATGGTGTAATTCACATAAAGCCCCACATCCGGCAGTCCTGTCAAGAATCCATTGAGAGACGTCATGGTGCCATTTCCATTGGCTAAGAACTGGTATGTATGGGCTCCATGAGATTCCAGCCATTCACCGGTTTCTGCCAATCCCAAATTTCTGTACTCAGGTAAAAGTGGCCAAAGAGCGTAATTTTCTCCCAAAATCACCACCACATGGCGAGGACGCTGAGAGAGCATGGGCGAAGTCGTTCCACTTTGACGAGAGAAAGCCTGCGCCAAAGAAGCGGCTTCTGGATGCCCACCTAGTCCGGCGATAGCCTGGTGGAATTCCTCGTCAGAAATTGGACGCATTGCCTTCTGGGCAGCTCGCTTGTGCGTAATATAGGCCCGGTATAACGCCTGTCCATCATCGAGAATGGCCTCGTTCAAGACTACATACTTTGTACGGGCCGCACTCTCCCAAGGCACGCCGGAATCGGAGTGAAACGCACCGCCGAAACGGCAGAAAATTACAAAAACAGGAAGCAATACCACCGCACCGATGGTCAAGGCACGCACATGGCACCGCGGCTGCCATACAGGCGTCTTGGCGATACGAAGCCAAATCCAGATGAAACAAGCCATAAGCACAAGAGCACCGAAAAGGCGAGGCCAGAAAGCATACTGCTGCACCGCCGTATCCCAAATGGCAGACCGATCATCCTTCATGCCGTTGAACAGCATGATATTGAAGCCCTGGTGGAAAATTTCGTAGTACGGAATGCGCGCCATGAAAAGGAATGTCATACAGGCGATGGAAATACTGCCCAGTACCTTTCGGATGACTGCCTCTGGCCATTTCTTCCAGAAAGCATAAGGAATCGTCCCGAAAAGGAAAGGAAATGCTACCAGAAAAGCTGTAGTCTTGAGACTGATGCGAGCCCCTAGCCAGAGCGCCGTCAGAATATCTGCCATCCCGGCACTGCCCAACTGCCCAGCGTAGATCACCAGGAAAGCGATACGGAAGACCATAAGCAGGCAGTAGATGTAGAGAAATAACTTGGCATCCTGCTGTAGAGATTTGAGAAAACGCAAAATAATACTCCTATATCAAATGTAAAAACCAGATCTGATTACTGCTCTCTATTTTGCAATTGATCGTTTTTCCAGGTTTTACTTAGTACTAACAGACATCCTTGTAGTAACCAAAAACATTTCATAACAGCGGAATTACCAAAGTTATATTCTGTTAGTCCCTGTAGGATTAATGCTAACGTAGAAGCACACATCATCAACGCATAAGGATTTTTCTCTTTCCAAAAACGTTTGAAAGAATAGCCAATAAAGCAAGAAATCAAAGTCAAGAAACCCACAAAGCCAACAATGCCACTTTCTGCTAGCATCTGCATGAAGTTATTGTGGGCGTGTTCCAACTTTGGTTCTTTTGCTTCTGGTGAAATATATTTCTTTTGATAATTATCTTTATATTGCCCTAACCCAACCCCTAAAACAGGATGGTCTTCAAACATATGAAGAGCACTATTCCAAATTAAAAAGCGTTCCGCATTTGATTGATTCTTAGTATCTGTAATAGAGGCCACTCGATTGGTAAATGGCTGATATTGACTTAATCCAGCACCGACTGCAAAAAATCCGCATAAAATAAAGATAGCCAATTTCTTTTTTTGAGAAAGATAGTATAGTAATAATAAACAAATGACAATAGCAACGGCCAACCAGGCACCTCTTGTAGCGTTGAACAATAACGCCATTGCACAGATAACAAATAAAGCACCTGCTATCCATTTTCTCCTATTAGAAATGGTTTGTTCAAACAATAAAATAAAAAGAGTCGGCATGTACAAGCATAAATATCCCGCCAAAGTCATGGGATGACCAAAAAAGCCATTGGCACGAGTGTTACCACCAATTCCTTCGTAAATGGCGCATAAAGCACTTAATGTAATACCAATGATAGAAAATGCTAATATTCGCTTTATAGAACGAGCATCTTTTATGGCAAATGTAATAATGAAAAATGGCATCAACCGCCAAAGCCAAAAATCGCTCCATCTTTTCATACCTTGACCAATGACACCACTTGTCAGTGCAGAAATGAGCATTGTCCCCATAAAAATAGCAATAGCAATATAATATGTTTTATCGATAACTTGCAACTCTTTTCTGTTCTTATAAACATACAGTAGAAAAGCAAATGTGGCGATACCAAGTGTTATATTACCAGCTGGAATGGAAATGATAGATAGTAACGCAAAAATAGTAATGAATATGTTGCAATATCTGGTGGACATAATAAGCATTCCTTCTATTTTGATGAAAATGTAAAACAATTCGTACAAATACAATGATTAGAATTTGTCAAATTTCATAACTCGAGCATGAAAAAGGATTATTTCTATCTCTTCGTGGATATAGGAAATGTCTGTTCTGTGGATTTAAACTTGACATGAACCCTCTATCAATTTGACTCTATTAAGCTGTGACTAGCTTAATCCCAATAACCTATTACGCTGACTTACTCCATGTAAAGTTAAAATAGGATCCAGTTATTACTCACAATAAGTCACAAAACCACCTCATCATTCTAAAAGCAAATTTGCATAACCATTGATATCATTGAACAAGCAGAAATTCCATCGTCGCTTTCTATTTTACTTTTTCTGCTTTCTTTATTTTATATTGTTTGTACTCTTCCATCCATATACTCATTTTACCGCCAAAAGCACAAAATGAATTTGGTAAATACTGCAATGACCATAATTCCAACTTATGCTTTGTAGACAATAATGATGTATCGCTCTTCATCTTTTCTAAATATGCATCTAGTTCTTCTAATTGTTTTTTAGTCAAATAATGTGCCGCTAGATCGATCATCTTCAAACTAATCGCTGATTTTTGCGCTCTCATTTTACAATATACAAAAGGTTCTAAACATCCATATTCCTCACATACTTGTTCATGTTCGCGCCAAGCAAGATACATTCCCAGTTTCTTTTTAATCTTAGGTGTCATGCTAAAAGAGCTAGCATGCATTCTATAACAAAGGTACACTTCAGGAACATAAACAATTTTTTTAGCTCTTGCCATAAGGGGTGCCATGATTAGCAAATCTTCATATGGGATTCCTGCTGGAATTGTTACTCCATTAAACAGTTCCTTGCGGTATATTTTATTCCATGTATAATTAGGATAATGATCAAATAAAAATTCGTCGCGTATCTTCTCTGTAGTCCAAACCGGATTGATATTCTGATGATGCGCAATTAATTTATCCTCCTTGCCATCATAGAATGTATTCCAATCACAAATAACAATGTCAGTTCTCTCATCCATGCCAAAATATTTCATCATATTTGAAAACATTCCAGGCAATATATAGTCATCTGAATCCAGAAAAGCTATATACTTGGCATTAGCTTCACGTATACCTATATTCCGAGTCTCTGCAATCCCCTTATTTTCTTGGTGGATAACGCGAATGCGACTATCTTTTTTAGCATACATATCACATATTTGTGGACAATGATCTGGTGAACCATCATCAATAAGCAAAATTTCCATATCACTATAATCTTGTGCCAGTAAAGAATCTACACATTGATGAATATATTTTTCTGTATTATACACGGGCACTATAACAGATAAATTACGCAATTCTCGTCTCCTTTTAGATATAATACTATTGAATATCTATTACGTTTCAGTACTATTCAACGAAACCAATATAACCCCTATCATAACGCAAAGGCATCCTACTAATACTTGTATGGATATAGAATGCAATCCCATATATAATGTATTGCACATAACTCCCCAGATAACATAAGTAGAATTAGCTGCCATCCCACGAGCGCAACCAATTTGTTTATTGGCTGCATACCATAAAAAATAAGAAAAGCCAGCAATCACACCGGCCCCACTTAATAAAAAAGTGCCAGATGTATATTTCAACAATTCTTTTAATATAAAAAAATTACCGGTAATACACACAGTGAACAAAAGTACCCCCCCAGATATGCATTCCCGTAATGTAATGGCAATATCTGGGTCCATATCATTCATACCATAATAAGAAAGTACCACTTCGCTTCCCCAGCAAAAAGCAGCTAAACTAGCACATAAAATACCTAAAGGAAAATATGAATAGTCTCCTTCCTCAGGAGTATATCCTACTAAGATAGCTCCTAAAACAGATAAGAATATCCCTATCCACATTTTCAGAGTAATTTTTTGATGTAAGAAAAAATAAGATAAAATACAACCAATAATAGGATATGTTGCAGTAATAATTAATGCAGTAGAAGGACCAGCAAACGTAATTCCCAAAAAATATGACGATTGCCCAATGGGACCTCCGAGTAAAGCTGCTAAGCATACGAACATGCCCGATTTGGTGAATAAATGACGCTTAACAATTGCCAATACGCCTCGTGTACCATTAAATATAAGTAATGCACTAGCAGCACATATATCGTTAATGGCAGCACAAACTACAGGTAAATACATAGCAAGAGAAAATGCATCCAACGTTTGCGAAAATTTAGACACAGGAAAAAGCGCATATCCTCTAGCAAAAAGGGAATTATTCAAGCCCCATAGCATGCCACTAAGAATACCTATACACAATCCCCAAGCATACGTCTTTTGCTGCCAGAAAGCCGTGGTGAAATATGTACTTTTCATACTATAGAGCTCCTTTCTAGCAATTCCCATATTTTTCTTTATATAGGCATAAATCATGAACGCTATCTATTTCATATATATCATTTGATTTTATTTTTCGAATTCCTAAATCAAAACTTTCCGGGTGCAAAAATAGAGCAATATCATCCCAATACAATTGTTGATTAGCAGTCACTTTTATATCTTGCTCTATATATTGTGCCAATTTATAACCATCATCTTGGTTCCAAAAAGAAATTCCAAATAATTGCCATCCACGATTACCACCACTTCGTCCACAAGAAATAATAGAGTTATTATCTACGTGTAATACCCATTCTGAAGTGTGCCTATTCACTTCGGAACAACAATAACCAGATTTAATAAATTCAGGATATAAAATATCGGGATTCAAAATGATCTGATCACCATCAATAATCACAGTATCTCCTATATATTTTCGGGCTACATATAGAGAAGAGATGTTATTCATTTGATTGTAATAGGGATTAGCAATTAAATGAATACATGGATATTTCTTTAGCAATACAGAAAACTGTTCTTTTCGATATCCAACAACAACATAAATTTCCTTGATACCATGATATAATAGTGCGTCAATAACTGTCTCAATGATTCTTTTTCCATTTACGTTTAAGAGTGGTTTCGGTATATTTTCAGTCAAGGGGCGCAATCTAGACCCCAATCCAGCAGCCATAACAATAGCTCTTTTAACTACAGACATTTTATCCTTTCAAGATATGCAATACCATTTGGGAATAATTTTTAGCATAATTATATTGGTGTTTAGCATACTCGCCAAATTGAATACCTACATCTTCTTTAAACTCACACCAATTGCTCCAAAGTAATCCCGCTACTGCCATATAACAATAAATCAATATTCTAGTTTTACGATCTACTTCATTTTCAAAATACAAATCTATTAAATGATCTACTTGGATTTTATCATAGTCAGCATATAAACAAAACATAGCTATATCCACATAGCAATCGCACATGGCCGCATATTCCCAATCGATGAGGTATACTTTTCCCTCTGATGTAATTAGAAAATTATCTGGTACTGCATCGATATGTGCCATGCTCCAAGGCCCATGATTTTTTTGAATATACAGTTTTAATTGCCAAACTTTTTGTTTTACCTGTGTATAATCAGAATATTTAGATGTTTTTCGTTTCCATAATGATTCATAAAACCCTATCCTTTCGAATAGATTAAACTCATGTGAAACATGTAGCTTCATTTTATGAAAATTACGCAATGTACGCATGCACAATTGAATATCGCTTTCATTTTCAGCATTACAATTATGCACATTTTCTAGATATTCCGTCACTTTATATCCATCGATATCATTAATATCTACAAGAGGATCCCCTATATGATATTTTGAAATAATAGAATAATTTATTTTTTCATTTTTCCGATCAATTAACTTATCTGTTCCTAAACCATTTAAGCGAATAATATACTTTCTATTGTCACTAGTCACTAAAAAAGAATCATTTGTCATGCCGCTTTTGAGTTCTACACAACGCTCAACAGGTCCGTTCCATAATTTATTTGAAATCATTTGAATTTTCTTGAATTCAGATTGTGGTATCGGATTATTCATATCATACTCTCCTATATGATTCTTTGTGCATATTTTTAATTGAGTTCAATCTTCTGTGCATGTGTCTTACGCTGATTTACCGGTGGTAATTGCATATATGTTGAACCATATGAGGCTTCAAGCAGTTTGTTAGCCTGATTTGGGATGCAAAAAGAATGTCCTTCAAATACATCTTCAGCCAACTTCACTGGCAAAATATCATTTACTGTGCTAACACAAATACCTCCAACATTAGCAGCATAGCTAAAATAAGAGTAATTTTTAGCATTCAATTCATCACGATGAGCAATTAAATATTTTCTCTTCTTTTTGGCTGCATGCATAGGAATAGACAAAAGCACATTAGCATAAAAACCATACAGTGCCCGTTTTAGGCTACCTTTGGGATAGAGACTCTTTCTATCTTTTGTTCTTCTTTCCCATTGCAGTTTTTTTATTACTTCTGCTGATTCATAATAGTCATAGGGGAAAATATCTACAAAAATACCATGATGATAGTTTTCTTCTCCCGTCTCGCCGGTTTCAATAAGCAGCGTCCCGTTTTTCCTGATTTTAGCCCAAGGAAGCGGATAAGCAGGATCCGTTTCTTTAGTTTGCAAAAACATATTTTCAGGTAATTTGTTTTGTGCAATTTTTAAAAATTTTTCATAGTCCTTGCGTGGCATGGATACATCACAGTCATCGTCCCAGGGAATGAATCCTTTGTGGCGAATGGCCCCTAAGAGTGTCCCTGCTTCCAACCAATAGGTGATATGATTTTCCATACAAATTCTATGAATTTCTAGCAATATTTCTAGCATGACTTTCTGGGCTGCTGCGACAGTTTTATCTTCATTAAACAATGGGATTCCTCTTTCTTGTTTTTGTTTGTGAATACTTCTATTTGGATAAAATACTTATAATCCTTTGGATGAGTGCATCTTGGCCATATTTCTTGTTAGCTCCAACAAGCCCATCGCGGTATGCACTCTGTTTTTTGGGGAATGCGTTTACAAAGTTTTCTAACTGGCGAGAAAATACATCTATGGAATCAAGTTGTACGGCTTCTCCGATATTAAATTCTTTTAGAATTTCTGGATTCATTTCCGGAGATTGCAGCACCGGTTTATAGTAGCCTATGGCAGTAAACAGCATAGCACTTGGCTGATAGCGATAGCGTTCTGCTCCGTAGGGGAGAAGCATGACATCGATATTCATAATTTCTTGTTGCCAATCTATTCCCAACAGATTTTTGTGTAGAAAGCGAATATTGGTGTATGCAGCATATTCTTTTTTGAGCCGTTCAAAATCATCACTATCTGCTTGTGTTACCGTTGCACCTTGTACAGTCAATGTCACTGGATGGATAAACTTGGCTTTGACAAAGGCTTGTAAAAAGAAATCTAAATTCTTTTCTCGGCGATACTGCCCAAAGAAGCCAAGGCGCAATGGATTATGGACATGAAATTCAGGTGTTATGGGTAGATCAAAGGGAATATAAACAGGTGCCATGATGGTGTGAAAATTAGGACAATCTTTCAGTTCTGGGAAGTCTGTTTGTAATCCTAAGGCACCTAAATGCACATGGGAATAATCCTTCAGACTTTGTACGCCATCACAGAATCGTTTGCGATCTTTAGGCATGATGCCATGAAACATGAACAAGAACGGAACCTGACTATTTTTTAACATACTATGATGGATAGAGCGCATGACACGCCAGCTGTTTGTTGGTACGATGACAGCATCGCAATGACCCGCATTTCCCTTTTTGCAGGCACTGTTTAACCAAGCAATACGACGCTTTTCTCGTTGCATAGACAGCCAAAGTCGTTTCAATCTGCTTATTCCGGCGTAGGAGATGGCTTCTCCGCCATCCAGGTAGTCTACGTCACAGTGATAGTCCAATTTGAAAGGAAAATGTTTCGGCACAAAAAAGACCGGCTCATGTCCCTGCTTTTTCAGTTCTTCTACCAGGATACGGTCAAATTCGACTTCGTGTCCGGCGGGCATGACAATAGATTCCAGTATGGCAACGCGCATGAGTTAGTCTCCTCTCCGTTGTAATTCATGGAGTTTCAAGTATTTCAGCATGGTATAGAAAAAGTGGGTGCAGCAAAGGTAGGAACCGATGGCACCGTCCAGAAAGCCTCTGCGAAGAACGAACATTTTGAAAAAGCCCCCGATGCTATGAGAAAGAATGCCCGCCATAGAGGTTCGTTTGCCTCGTTTGTAGGCGTCTTCTGCCCAGATGGTGGTGTAGAGACAGAGTTTTTCTTCCCATTCATGCCAGTCTTTATAGGTGTGGTGTTCGATATAACCAGGTAATCTTTTTTCTGGTAATGTACATTCAGGATGTTCATGGACTTTATTGACCCAGTGTACTTTTTCTCGTGGAAATAGGCGCAGCACATGGTCTGGATAAAGGACACCGTAGCTGAATGTGACACCAAAGGCGACGGATTTTCTGGTGATGGTATACTGGGTATCCATATTTCCCGTAGCAACAATGTCTTTTATTTTGGCAATCAAAGGATCATTCAATCGTTCATCCGCATCGAGATAGAGTACCCAGTCAGCGGTAGTTTGTTCCAAGGCAAAGTTGCGCTGGGCGGAGAAGTCATTGGTCCAAGCACGAAAAGCCACTTTGGCACCGGTTTTTTCTGCCAGTTCTACGGTATGGTCCGTACTGCCGGAGTCAATGATAATGACTTCATCGGTGCATTTTTTTGCATTTTCAACGGCAGCAGTGACATTATCTTCTTCGTTGCAAGTTAAAATTAAAATAGCGAGGGATTTCATATCTTTCATCCTATCTATTCATCTATATATCGTGAAATGGGAGCGTCTGTATATACTTGATTCCATTCTTCGATCGACATGACTTGGAATTCATTAATCAATAATGGGGTAAGGTGTTCTTGTTTCTGATAATCGAAGGGTAATTTCTTAGCGATTTTTTCGCGAAGCATTTTTCTGGTCATCACATCATCTTTGGGCCATTCCAAGATGTAGATATAATGGATAGGACTCTTTTGATGATGAGAGGCTACATAAAAATAACTGTCGAAAAATTTCCTTGCCATGTTGGCAATTTTCTCGTCACTGGCTGGATTGAATGCCTGCGCTGCTTGGGTAAATCCTCGCTCTACCGCAATCTTTGCATTTTTATATTCGATAAATAGGATTTGTCCATGGAGTTCACAGATGTAATCCACATCGGCTAGGTCTAAATGGGTAATTCGATATAAAGGATGGAGCTCGATGGACCAGTCGGCTTTGCGCAAATCAATCTGGTAGGCACGGTTTTCTTCTATATAGATTTCACCCATGATGCACTCCTGTCATCACGTTGTACACGTCATCCATGAGTTTGGAAAAAGCATCTAGGATGGCATTGTGCTTGAGGTCGGAGAACATGCCGGTTTCGCAATGGATTTCCTTATCTTCTGCATAGAACGAATGATACTGCAAGTCATCAGTACGGCGACTCTTAATTTCCAGGTATTTCGCCAACACATAATCATGGGTGGAAATAAAGATTTGCACTTCATTGCGTTGCAGTTCCAGCAGCATATCGGCTAGGACTGGAATGTATTTGGGGTTGATATTGGCTTCCGGTTCATCCCAAAACAGGACGGCTCCTTTTTCCAAAGTGCCGTTTTTGATGAGCTGCCAAAGCAAAGCGATTTTGCGAATGCCTTCGGCCACCAGGTTGAATTCGATGCGTGCTTGATTTCCTGGCTTGAGATAGAATCGTTCATCGGCCATGGTGACGCTTCCCTGGGTGATTTGGTGAAGAATCTTCAGATACCGTTTTCGCTCCACCGTATCGGGACCATGGGATAGATTGATTCGGGCCGCCGCGATGATATCGATGTAGGTGTCATCGAATTCTACATTTCCTTTCATCACAGCTTCCGGTAAGTTCCGGGAGTTGGAAAGGATTTCTTTCGCTGGGATAAAGGTGCTTTCCACATTGCCGGCTTGTTTTTCCCATTTCTCTTCTCCTGTCACGGTAGCTCCGTATTTGGAAGTCCGGTTGGTGAAGGTCATTTCGATAGAAGCATTGTCTGAAATGACTTGGATACGGGCCCGACCGCCCCGATTGGAACGACTAAGTAAACGATGAATGCCGAAGCCATCAGGTCGAAAGACACGGACCAGTTTCTGGGCAAAGGAAACATCTGGCTTGGTGGCCTGGCATGCGCTATATAGGGCTTTCATGACATGGGTTTTTCCCATGCCGTTTTCTCCGATAAAGACATTGATGCCTCGAGAAAATTCCATATGAAGTTCGTGGAGAACTGTGAAATTTTCCAGTTCCAGATGTTTGATATACATGATCTCACCTCAATAATGCTTGGATGCTATCCGCTACAGCCGCATCCACTTCGTCCAGCAGGGCGTAGCGCTTGCGGTAGTTGTTGCGCTTCCGGGTAGGGATTTCTTCCATGGTTTTGCGGTATTCCGTCATGGGAAGTTCGTAGAAACGCTGGTCGCTGCAAGCCGTGCCGCCTGATTCTTTCCAAAAATCGGTGAAACTGGTTTTGAGTTTCTTTTCCATCCGTCGATGGGTATTGGCATAGTAACCATAGTTGGTAACAGCATAGATATGCTTAAGTCCTAGAGCTTTAGCCGCTTCCTGGGTGACATGGAGAATGAAATTTTTCGTCCGGTAAGCATGACACCGTTTGGTGACTTTTTTTACCACATCTTTGGCATTTTCCATATTCGGGCCCTGCATAGCACCAATCCAAAGAGACCATTCTTCATCCTTGTTCGGTGCAATCCAAATCATCATCTGATAGAGGAAATCTTCGTCCAGTCGAAGGGCGATAGAAAGGATACCTTCTTTTCGCTGCCCCGGGTTGTAAGTGAATTCGAAGCGCAGACGACCGCCTTCATCATTATTTTCCCAAAGAGGATAGGATTTCCCATCGTATAATCCAAGAAATACATCTTTTTTGAAATGCTTTTCCAGGAAAGTCATGTGCTGCTCTACGATTTGGGCACGTTCATCAAAGGTGGAATTTCGATAAAAGAAAGCACGGGTGGGCTGTTCATAAACGAAGGGATAGGTGTCTGCCATGCGTGTAAAAAGTGGGTCTCCCCTCAAAAATTGATGGAGACGATTTATTCGCCCATTGTTCAGCAGGCAGCGGGCTACAAATACCACGCAGCGCCGTACTTCCCGTGGGTTTTCCATATTATAAATCTTTTTTCCTAATGCAATATAGTCTAACATGTGATCATCCTTTGATGTGAGCCGTTTATAATATCGGCAAAAATTTTATATTCCAATTAATCATACTCTATCCTATGGAAGATAGCAAATTAAAAAGTCCTATCTTAAGACAGGACTTTTTAATCTGGTTGTTACTTGAAAAACAAATGATTGTTATGCATGGGAATTATGTAATAGTTCCGAATGACGAACAAACCACCCGGTCAATTCGCACCATCCTTTTTGCTCTGCCGTGAATTGGTCCTGGTCCTGATGCATAGGTAAGAGAGCCGCAGATACAGCTAAATTTTGTGAAATATGCTCGGTGTAGCTGCCAATCATATCATTTGTCATCCAGCAATACGGAGTGACAACGTGGTCAATCGGTTCAAATAGGGAAGGTTGGATGGAATAATAGCAAAAATTCTTTGGCGCAATCAGTTCCATCAATGTGGGAAGAATATTCATGTGACAACCGATTTGATTTTGCTGGAACATATCTTGTGTCAATTCCGGGTGTGACATGGCAAAGGAGGTGAGAAAACGTTCTCTGAGATTTGGTTCGTGCCGAGGAATGATGTTGAATTCAAGCGGTAAAACTGGGGTGGCATGATCTCCTGTCACGATAAATAAACTATCAGGATAGAGGGATTTCATTTTCTTTATAAAATGCATGGCAGCTTGATCAGCATACCAGGCGGAGGCCATGCGGCGCCAGTTCTTTTCATCATGACGAAGAACTTCTGGCATATCCGGCATGACTTGATCTACATCAAATCCGTATTCTTTAAACGGTAATAGGTAAGGTCCATGATTGGATGTGGTGTAGATGAAATGAAATTCTGGCTGCTCCGTATTTTCTGCTTCAATTCGTTTAGCAACTTCATTGAGGAAAAGATGGTCATGGACACCAAGCCAAGTTTTTGGGGCATCAGGACCGCAGATATCAGGACCGCCAAAGGCACGATCAAAGCCAACGCCGGGGACATAATGATCAAGACTGCTCCAGGTCAAGGCACCACCATACCAAAATGAGGTGCGATAGCCCAAATTGCGAAGTTGGCAAGGCATAGAAGTCAGGAGTGTGCCATCCCAGAAAGCTTGCTTTTCATTCAGTTCCATACCCATGTCATAAATACCTGACATCAGACTGACGATAGAAGGTTGAGACACCATGCCGCCCGGTAGGAAGTTGGACATGGAAATGGTATGTGGATCACTTCGAAAGGCTTTGCTGCCTTCCATGAGATTTAGCTTATCATACAGGGGATCAAAGAGACATTGGGCATGACTTTCCAAGAAGAGTAGAAAAATATGCTTGGGCTTTTTGATGCGTGGTCCCTGGGCGTGTCGTTCAAAATTAACTAAGAGATTTTTATCCTGTGCAGACTCTTTAATATTTGACAGGATGGGCTGCATGATTTTCATGGCTTCTTCATCGTTATGCTGCAAGGACGGATGAAGTTTAGTACGCCAAAGTTTTTCTAGGATAATCAGATCATCAATGACTGCTTTTCCCATAAAAACATCATCTTTTACAATGGCAGGAACTTCATCCCATTCTGGTTTGCGGCGATGATGGAAAGTGCCACCGTAGCGAAACCAGTAAAATATGGCAATAGATGCAAGAAAGATAGCTGTATTTAGTAGGTATTGTAAAATTTCAGAAGAAAGTGTAGGAAGGGAAAGAGAGGAAAGAGCCAGTAGATAGGAAGAAGCTAAGTAGCAGATTCCCACATAAGGAATATAACTGAGTAAAATCAAAAGTCCGTGATTTTGGTTAAAGAAAATATCGGCGAAATTTTTCTTGTCTGCATGGCGTCCCAACAATAACAAATGATTGTAGATATCATGGAAATGATAATAGAAGATCATTTTTCCGATAAAGGCGGCGTAGAGTACGATGGCATACAGGATAAGAAGAATTTGACGCATCGTATCGCCAATCGCATAATAGGATGCAAAAAATACGCCAGGCAGGGTGATGAGTACCATAGAGGCAAGGTAGACGTAGGCATTAAAGTCCATACCCCACCAAAAACCATATCGGAAACAGGTTATCCATTTGCGCCATTCGCCAGAGGGTGTTTTCTTATCTCGATAGAATAGGATAAAAAACAATCGAAATAAAGCGCAAAGGACAGGAGGCCATACAGCAAGTTTGAAGTCCTGCTGGATTCCTGCAAAAAATAAAGAAAACATACTATTCGCCTTTCTGTAGGAGATAAATATACGGTGGCTAATGATTACTGTTGGCTAAAACAACTATTTTGTATTTTATAGCAACATACTAAAATAAACAAGGCTCTTACCGATAGTGATAAGAGCCTTGTACTTGTTTTAAACCAATCTAGTTGTTGGTAGTTAGAAGTAAGCGGTAAAAGATACTGCTTACTTCATATAAAGAAGGGTATTGGGGCGCTTCCAAAATTTGTGCGCCCCTTCCACCACTACGCATTACGCACTACTCACTACGCACTCTTCCCGCCATAGCGAATACATGACCAATTGCTTCTTATTTTCCATACACGAAGTATCCGCCCTGGTCCAGGAAGTCTACGTATTCTTTGACGGCTTGTTCCATGTCAGTGAAGCCCTGGTCATAGCCGGCTTCGAGGAGGTGGGTCAGGTCGGCTTCGGTGTAGTTCTGGTATTTCCCTTTCAGAACTTCTGGGAAGTCACGGTACGCGATTTCGCCTTTGCCCATGGCTTTGATGACTGCCTGTGCGACTTCGTTGTAGCTGTGAGCGTGGCCCGGGCCGCAGTTGTAGATGCCCGACGGGCCTTTGTGCTGCCAGAACCAGAGGTTCACTTTGACTACGTCTTTGACATACACGAAGTCACGAAGCTGTTCGCCGTCTTTGACTGGAACGCCGTTGATGTCGCCCCAGCCGCGGAAGAGGTGGGCTTTGCCGGTTTCTTTGATCTGGTTGTAGAGCTGGTAGTGAATGGAGGCCATTTTGCCTTTGTGGTGTTCCTGCGGGCCATAGACGTTGAAATATCTGAGGCCTACGATCTGGCTCTGTGCGTCTGGCATGACCTGACGGACGTAGCGGTCAAAGGCCAGTTTGGAGAAGGCGTAGGGGTTCAGGGCGTCTTCGCATTCGTCGCCTTCTCGGAAGCCGTGGAGGCCGCTGCCGTAGGTGGAAGCGGAGGAAGCGTACATGAAGGGGATGCGATGGCGCATGCAGAAGTGCAGCAGGGATTTGGAATATTCATAGTTGGTGCGCATCATGAAGTTGACGTCGTATTCCATGGTGTCGGAGCAAGCCCCTTCGTGAAATACCACGTCGATATCGGTGCCGTCGAAGTCGTCGTTTTCGATGGCATCCAGGAAGTCGTCTTTGTGCTGATAGTCCAGGAACTGCAGTCCCCGAAGGTTTTTGTAATTCAGGCCGTCTTTCAGGTCGTCTACGATCAGGATGTCGGTACGTCCCTGACGGTTCAGTGTTTTGACAATGTTGCTGCCGATAAATCCGGCACCACCTGTTACGATAATCATAATGATTTCCTCCTTAGAAATACAGTGCGTAATGCGAAGTGCGTAGTGCGTAATGAAGGATGGGGCACGCCCCATACCCCCATTTTTATATAAAGTGGGCAGTTAGCAGTATTTGCTACATCTTACTACTTGTCCATCTCATTCGAGAACTCTAAGCCCTTCAATGATGTTAAGTTAAGCGAAATATGAAAAAATCCCTTTCGTAAAAAAGGTTCTGAAGGTTCTACTGGTTCTCACGCTCATCAAATGAGCTGATACCGCTAGCATGTATGAGCACATTCGAGAAACCTGAGCCACCTGAGAAACTTAAGCAACTTGAGCCACCTGGAATCTCTATCCGTTTCTGCTATTTGTCACAAATGCGTAACCGCTAGCCTTCAATCCCCCTGCAGCGCTGTCATCAGTTCTTGCTGGCTGACGGCGTAGGTACCCAGTTTGGCGACTACGACACTGGCGGCCAGGTTGGACAGGTAGGCGCTGTCCTTGGGAGCGATGCCGCCGGCGATACCCAAAGCGAAGACGGCGATGACCGTATCACCGGCGCCGGATACATCGAAGACTTCTTGTGCTTTGGTAGGAATGTGGGTGGCATCGGTGTCGCTCACGAGGGAAAGCCCCGCTTCGGAACGGGTGACCATGATGTTTTGCAAGTGAAATTTCTTCATCACTTCATGGGCCGCCTGTTCGACCGCTCTGTCTTCGTTGCGAATCGGTTCAGTCAGCACTTCGTTGATTTCTTTCAAATTCGGCGTGATGTAATCCGCCCGGGTATATTTCATCCAGTGGGTGCCCTTAGGATCCACAATGACCGGGACACCGTGGGCATGGCAGGAAGCGATGATTCTTTCACAGTTTTCTTCCGTGCAGGCCCCTTTACCGTAGTCAGAGAGAATGACTGCATCAAGCCCATCTTCCAATTTCTTTTCCATATAGGCCAGCAGGTTCTGGGCATAGGTGCCGGTCATGGGAGAGGCTTCTTCAAAGTCGAGGCGGAGCATTTGCTGATGGCCGCCGATGACACGAAGTTTCGTGGTGGTAGGACGGTCGGTGAGAATCAGTCCTTCAGCGTCAATACCTCGGGATTGGAATTTTTCCAGCAAACTCCGGCCGTGGTAATCGTCACCGATGAAGCCGGCAATGCTGGTCTGGCAGCCCAAAAGAGCCAGGTTGTGGGCCACATTAGCCGCGCCGCCCAGGGTTTCTGTTTCGGTCAGCACATGTGTGATCGGCACCGGTGCTTCTGGGGAAATACGGGTCACTTCCCCGTAGTAGTATTTATCAAGCATCACGTCGCCAATCACAAGGATTTTGCATTGGGACGTGTGTTGGGAAATAAAATCATAGAGTTTCTTTTTATCCATAGATACCTCTTTGGGAATGTATGTTATTGAGGGAAGAGTCGTATCATTTCTATCGCCCCCGTCGGGGGAGATGCCGAAGGCAGAGGGGGATGTTCTAGCGGGATACTTCGCCATGAACATATCACGCGGACCTGGTGACATCCACCGTAGCGGTAAGTAAGTTTACACCGCTTTTATCGCCCCCGCCGGGGGAGATGCCGAAGGCAGAGGGGGATGCTCTGGCGGCATACTTCGCCATGAACATATCATGCGTGCTCGGTGACATCCACCGTAGCGGTAAAAATACTTAGTGCCACCTGTTTACCGCCAGGAGCGGGCAGCGCCAAGTGCGATAGGAAAAACATAGTATTTCATCCCGCTAGAGCTGCCATCTTCGCTTCGCTCGAAATGGCGTCTCACTACATCCTTGCGTCGCTACTCTCCTAACGATGCAGTTCGCTTGCACACCCTTTGGTAGCCAAGGCTACCACCTTTCCCCCGAAGGGGGCACTATATAAGGTGTAAACTTACTTCCCCTCACAGCTCAATCACCCGACACTTGTAATCCCCCGGATGGGGCGGAAGTTCGCGGGCCGGTTTGCCGCCATAGGTCTTGAGCAGTTCTTCGCTGTATTTCATCACCACATCCACCGGGATATGTTTCATGCAGGCCATATAGCCTTCTCCCTTATGGGGGCATTCGTGAATGCCGCAGGGATGGCACGGTTCCGGGGTTTTGATGAGAATATCCTTCCCGTCGTAGGGATAGAACGTAGGCGCCGGGCTGGCACCAAACATGGTCACAATGGGCACATTCATGGCCACGCCAACGTGCATGGGGCCCGAATCGGTGGTGAGGAAAAGACAACAGCGACGAAGCAGTCCCGCCAGTACAGTCAAGCTGACTTTGCCGGTAAAGACGTGAATCTTGTCACTGCCCTTTTCTTCCATCTGGTCGATGCAGGCCTGCACAATGGGCACATCAGTGGGACCGCCGAGAAAAGCGATGTGATAGCCCTCACGAATGAAACGGTCGGCACACTGGGCAAAGTAAGAATCAATCCAACGCTTGGTGAGCCAGCTGGCACCGATATTGAAAGCAATAACGCGATCCTTGGGACCAAATTCCTTCTGCCAAAGGTCGGACGCTTTCTTTTCCTCTTCCGCCGGAAGCCACATTTCCAGGCCCCGGTCATCCAGTTTCGTGCAGCCCGCCGCCTCGCGCAATACTTTGAGATGGCAAAGGGTTTGATGCATCACCTGATCTTTCGGTGTGTCCGCCATGGCCAGGTTGGGCATGTAATGATCGAAGAAACGGCGGAACACCGGCTGGGCATATCCCACAATTTCCTTTCCGCCAGAAAAGGCAGCAATGGCAGAGGCTCTTTCGTTGCGATGGAAATTGATAACCAAGTCGAAATGGCGGCGCCGGATTTGCTTGATGAATCGAAGCAGCGCCCAAATGCCTTTGTCCTTGCCATGTTTGTCGATGAGAATGCATTCATCGATGTTCTCATTGCAACGAACCAAGTCCCCCAGCGGCTTATCCGTCAAAAGGGCAATGTGCGCCTTGGGATAATTGGTTCGGAGCGTCCGGAGCGCTGGGGTCACCAGCATGAGATCCCCGATGTGCATGGTATTGATGACGAGAATGTTTTGATACATGAGATACCTTCTGTAAGAATGATTGATTTTCTATATTTATCTTATTATTATAGCATGGCAAGGGCGAGCCAGAAAGTTTTTGAATATAAATTGTTGCTAGTTGATAGCTGTTGGTTGTTGGTTGCTAGTTGTTGGTTGTCTGGGGCCAAACAACCAACAACCAACAACAATCGCTCATCTAATTTCATGCCAACTGAAAACCGAATTAATAACCAGCCACTATGTATGCCCAAAATAAATACCCTGCCTCAAAAATCTGATGCAAGGTATTTTTCTATGTCTCCCAAAGAGAATCTTATGATTTGTTCAAAATTTCTTTAGCCAGTTGGTACACTTTTTCTACGGGCAGTGTGCTCATTTGGCTTTCTTCTGTTCCCGCATGGTCCGCCAGCAGAATATGGCTGTTGGTATTGCCATAGGGGCCATTTCGATCATACGGCGTCGGCCCGAAAAGGGCGATGATGGGAGTGTGCACGGCGTTGGCAATGTGGAGGGGTCCGGTGTCGCAGGAAATATGAAGGGCTGCCATTTTTTCCAGTGCCGCCAGTTCCAGCAGGTTGGTTTCTCCCATGAGGTTCACCGTATAGGGCGATGGGGATATTTTCTTGATGGCCTTCCCCATATCCATTTCACCTTTAGCCCCCGCAATCACGGTAGTAATCTGGTCGTCAGCCAGTTTCTTCGCCAGTTCGCCCCAGTATTCGATAGGCCATTTTTTGTAATCTCCCCGTGTGCCCGGAATCAGCACCACGTAGGAGCCGTGGACACCGTGGCTGTGGAGAAGGGAGGAGACAGTTTCCATTTCGTGGTCAAAGTTTCGCAGGGGAAATTCGATTTTGTCCACTGGGCAGCCCAAGTAGCGCATCACGTCCAGGAGCTGTTCGATGATATGGTCGCTATGTTTGTGAATTCCAGGGACGGGTTTGCTAAAAAGGAAACTGCCTTCTCGGGCATCGTTGTAACCGATTCGTGTCTTCCCGCCGGACAGGAAGGAAATCAGACCGCTCTTGGCAATCATCTGCAGGTCGATCACCAGGTCGAAGTGTTTCTCATGCAGGTCATGCCAGACTTGTTTCCAGTAAGACGGCTTTTTGATTCGCTTGCGGTCCACCAGGTAAATGTCGTCCAGCCAGGGCTTCCCCGGAAGAATCCCTGCAAAGGCCGGGTGGACGGCCCAGGTAATTTTCGCCTCCGGGTACGCTTTCCGGAGCACGTACAGCGACGGCAAGGCGTGAATGATGTCTCCCAGGGAGCTCATCTTGATGATTAAGATATTTTTGTATTTCTTTGGCATAGTGGTGTATCCTTGTGATTTGATTAGGGAAACGCTGATTTAATCAAAGAGTTTGAAGTTAGTGTTTCCCTAGAAAAATTTATACCTGCGGTTTGGTTAGGATGCGCAGCAAATTTTCATTGATGAAATAAACTTCCCTGCCTCTTTTCACCCGGTGCAGCCAGCCCATATCGGCCAGTGTGTTTAGGTATTTGGACGCGGTCTGCGTTTTGGCAATGTTTTCTCTAACTAAGAAAGAGATTTTACAATAGGGATAATTGAAAAGCAGGTCTATCAATTCTTTGCTATACATTTGTGGCAATTTCTCTTTGATTTCTTCTGACAGCTGCACTTTGGCATCCCGAATTTCTTTCAGCATTTGCAAAGTGTGCAGGGCAGTCTGCTCAATAGCATCTAGGATGTAATAGATCCACGGTTCCCATTCTTGTCGTTCTGTGACCCCTGCGAGCAGTTTATAGTAATCATTTTTATGGGAAATAATGTACCCAGAAAGATACAGCGTCGGATAATACAACAGGCCTTCCTGCACCAAGTAGAGTACATTGATAATTCGACCGGTTCTACCATTTCCATCCGGGAAGGGATGAATGCATTCAAACTGATAATGAATGAGTGCTAGTCGAATGAGCGGATCCACATCATCTTCAGGCATATTGATATAATTTTCCAAATTACTCAGCAGATGCAAAATGTCCTCGCGATTGTCCGGTGGCGTATATACCACGTCTCCCATGGTATTTTTTAGTACCGTGCCAGGCATTGTACGAATGCCATCATTTCTACTTTTTATGGTTTGAAATATGGAAGTAAATACGGAAATACACAGAGGATGTCCACTGCGAATCAATTCATATCCCTTCCAAAGTGCTTCTTTGTAATGAAGTACTTCTTTCGTTGCGGGACTGATATGTAATGTACTCTCCAGGGAAAACGCTTGGTACAATTCATCATTGGTGGTCACAATATTTTCAATTTCACTGGATGCTTTTGCTTCCTGTAAAGAAATCGTCTGCAGCAGCAAGTAGGGATTGCTTTGATGTAAGCCCCAGCCTTTCAGTTCGCCTAAGGCTTTATTGGCTGTATTGACTTTCTTTAATATCTTCCTGGTCTCTAAATCAATGACCGGTGGAATCGGTGGCAATTGATTATAAGCTGTTTTTCTATCATAGTCCATAGGGCTACATCCTTCCTTGTATCCTAATACCTTTATTTTCGTAGGGCAAAATAAAGGTATTTACACAATACCTTTATCCGATAAAGGTATTCGCCCGATACCTTTATTTTCATGGGTCAAAATAAAGGTATTTTTACTTATTGTACCACAACGTATCTCCAGCAAGCAAAAAGGACAAGAGAAAATCATTCGATTTCCTCTCGTCCTTTTTGCTTGTTGTTTGTTGTTGGTTGTTAGTTGTTTGGAGCCCAACAACCAACAACAAACAACTAACAACTACCAACAATGACTCATAAGTAAATTTCCATCAAAAACCCGGCCGCACACATCCAACCGGTCCGTATACTGCCAGATGGCCGCACCGGGCAGGTCGCAGTGGGGCGCCCACTGGGCACACCAATAGAGGGTATAGGGCGACAGTTTCTCTCGATCGATCCGATGGATGAGCCAGTCATAATTGGCGTAAATTCCGCTGAGGTACCCCTCGCGGCTCATTTCTTTCATATACCCATCGCACATAGCGGTCAGCATCTCATCGGACGGCATGCCATGTCGTGCTTTCCAACCATCGGCGTCTTCCATGTCAAACCAAGTCCCCACGGCCAGCCGGTCCGGCGTGATGCCGCAGTCCTTCAGCACGTAAGCGGTGAAGCGGGCCTCGTCCCGTGCTTCTTCTACGGTCAGGGCGTAGCTGTAGTAGTACACCCCCGCCTGAAGCCCCGCGGCCAGGACGCCGTTGATATTTTCATAAAACCGGCGATCCAAATGGCCCTTGCCATAGCCCAGCCGGAGTATGGCAAAGGAAATCCCCCAATCTTTGATGGCTTTCCAGTCCAGCACCCCATTGTGCTCCGATACATCAATTCCAAGAATCATAGTTTTCTCCTTTCATGAATAGTGGCTGCTTTTGAAATCAAGCTTTCAATAGTAAGAAATCGGATGAGCAATCGTTGTTAGTTGTTAGTTGTTGGTTGTCTGGTTCCAAACAACTAATAATAGGGGTATTGGGGCGCTTTAT
>DBLC01000165.1:0-3307 GCA_002297935.1 Dialister sp. UBA734 | reverse complement strand
TGCGCCCCTTCCACCACTCCGCACTACGCACTACTCATTACGCACTCTTTTAAGCAATTCCTCCATAGACGCCACGCCGGCGTCGGACAGATTCTCCACGATGGAAAGAAATTCTGTCATGGCCAGGTAGCTCATGACCATATCCACCAGTTTCATGTCCATAAAGGAAATAGAAATCAAATAATCCGCCGCCGAGGCAGTGATGAGACAAATGTTATAAAGGATGAGCTTCTGGGTACCTCTCCGTTTCATGGTACTGCTGCAGATAAGCCCCTCCCGCCGGGCCGCTGGCAGGGCTTGTATTTCCTCCCAAAGAGACGGCTTTTCTACCCCCTTCCCTTGGAGATACATTCCACTGATAGCCAGCCACCGAGTGAAACAATCCAGGAAAATCAGCAAGAAAAAGGCTCCCACAGTCCACACCTGGTTTTCCACCCCAGTCAAAGCCAATCCGCCGCAAACCTTCAGCGGAAACCATTGCCATAGATTTTTTACATGTTCCGTCATTGGATGTACACGTCCTTTCGTAATACATACGGGTGACTAGTGACTCGTGACTGGTGACTAGGAAAATGTGCTTTCAGTCACGAGTCACCAGTTTGCCAGCCCCTACCAGTCCTCATTTGTAATGAACGTTAGTTGTTAGTTGTTAGTTGTTAGTTGTTGGTTGTCTGTTTCCAAACAACTAACAACTAGCAACCAACAACAAGCACCAAATAAAAAGGGGGTATTGGGGCCCTATATGAATTGTGGGCCCCTTCCACCATTCCTCATTCCTAATTCCTCATTCCTCATTGCATTTATACCACCACAAAAAGCATGGTCCTCCCTGAGAGAAATCAGTCCTATGAACCCCCACGCTAGATCGGCGACAGCGCTTTGCCGGTCTCATTCCGCAGAATGAGGGGTGCTCTTGATCTGGTCGCTAGCACGGATGCGGTACGGAAGCTGAAATATTTGGATTGGGATTCCCATGCTCTTTATGATGTTTTGGTTCGAACCGTAGAGGACTTGAATCTATAAAAACGAATTCCGCGTCCGACCCCCCCACCGCCTCTTCGAAGATAGGTACCTAGCGGCTTATGGATGGTCATTCACCGATTCATTTTCGGATCCGGATTCATTGGGTCCTCTATCTATATAAACGAAATAGCCCCTCCAAAAAACAACCACTCAGTATTAGATTTTCATTAATTCTTGTTTTCAGTAATCCGTTGGCCGTGCATTTCTGCCCATCGCCTACCGCTAACTGCTTACTTTTCCTGCGTTCTTTTCTTTCTCTCTAGCATTGTTAAATATGTAATGTCATTCTGAGCCGCCCGTAGGGCGTAGTCGAAGAATCTTTGTGTTACTCCTTACGGTTCATTGTTTTTCTTACGGTCTGAAATGAGACTTCCCGTTTTAGTATGACCTCCACTTTAATTTACAGTTAACAGTACATTTCTGCCCACCGCCTACTGCAAACTAGTCTCTCTATCTAAAGAAAATTTTTCAAAAATATTTCTTCCAGCTCCTCTAATCCTCTTTTTCCTTTTTAGAGATTCTGTAAGAAAAAATAAGTATATACACTACTCATTTACAGCGTTTCTAACAATGAAAACAGCAATTACACAATCCGTAAGCGAATTTGAGTTTGTAGTATATGTTCGGTATGCTATAGCCATCCGGAAATAAAAGAAGAGAGCGCTCTCTGGAAAGGTATAACCCATGTTCCAGAAGAAAAACAATGAAAAAGATATCGCCCTTGTATTAGCTTGGCAGGAAGGAAATTCAGAAGCTATAGAAGAACTACTTTCTAAATACATGCCTCTTATTATGAAGGCCAGCATCAATTCCTATGCCACTTGTGATTTTGAGGATATGCGACAAGAATTAATCGCCGCCTTCTTAGAAAGCACCATCCATTATATTCCAGTCGAAAATATTTCCTTTGCTTCCTATATCAAGAAGAAAATCTATTGGGCGCGAAATGATATCCTAAGGCAATTACGATATAAAGATTCCCACGAACTTCTTAATATAGCCGATCAAAAAGAACCTACCTATGAAATAGATTGGACATCAAACCAGTCAGATGACATCAATAAAATCATAGAAATTCTTCCATTGACGGACAACCAGAAAAGAGTATTTGCATTATGGATACAAGGAAATACCAACCTTCAAATTATGAACCTGACAGGGATGAGTCAACAATCCGTTTCCAAAGTGCTGCGTGTTGCCAAACTAAAAATACATAAAAAACAACATGTTATCCTAGAAAAACTTCGCAAATCTTCTATTTCATTACATTAAATTTTGATGAGTGGTTGTTTTTTTACACCCCTATTTCGTTTATATAGATAGAGGGGCAATGAAACACCTGCCGGCCGGCACCCCTCACATAATTTCTCTATCGTTCCATAGAAAGGACAACACCATGAAAACACTGCAACTGATTTTCAAAACCGAAGGCAAAACTGACCTGACCGTTTCCCTGGACAGCCCGAAAGACGACCTGACCCTCGCCGAATGCCAGGCCGCTGCGGCGAAACTGGTCCCCATCCTGCTCACCCGAAGCGGTGTGTCCGTGACGGAATTCAAAAAAGCCATCATCTCCACCACCACCGAAGCAGAACTGGAATAATGAGTAGGTAAGTTTACACCTTATTGAGTTCCCCCGTCGGGGGAAAGGTGGTAGCCTTGGCTACCAAAGGGGGCTGCACTAGCGGTATACCTCACCATGAACATCTCCAGCGTTCCCGGTGATGCCCGCGCCTAGCGGTAAACGGGTACACATCTATCCATAGCAGCCCCCCAGTCACTAGTCACCAGTCACCGATAACATTTATTTTCATCCACAATGATGCACCAGCGGTGCATACCATTACTATGAAAGGAGCCACTATTATGGCAGCAACAGCAACAATCTATGACGTAGTACTTCGTATTCAGCTTGACAACGGCACCAAAGCCAGCGGCGGAACCTCCGTGAAAAACGTGAACTTCAGCAACATCCGCCTGGACGCCACCCACCAGCAGCTCTACGACGCAGGAAACGCCGTAGCCGGCCTTCTCTCCCTGCCCCTGGTAGGCCTTCGCCGCATCGACACCAACGACCTGACCGACGAAGGATAAGTCGATCCTAGAAATATCGAGCATAACCCAACAAAAAGGTGACCAACCCCCAGTGAAATCTGACAGGAAATTCCCATCAGACATCACCAGGTGCTGGTCACCTTTTTTTGTTGTTTGTTGTTTGTTGTTGGTTGTCTGGCTCCAAACAACTAACAACAAACAACTAACAACAATGAGTGCAAAGGTATTT
>DBLC01000066.1:29301-40263 GCA_002297935.1 Dialister sp. UBA734 | reverse complement strand
CAATACCCCTTTTTTTATAAAATAAAACGGTATGCATGCTAAGTGTAATCTACACCTAGCATGCATACCGTTTTATTTTTATACTTTGCGGCGCTTTATAAGTTGTGCGCCGCCACCACCATTACGCACTACGCACTTCGCATTACGCACTTTTCCCTCAGGCGTGCCAAGGCACCATCGTCAGTTCGCCTTAAACTTCAGGAAATAGAACTGGATAGCCAGCATGATCACCAGGGCAGACAGACCACCTACCATGGCATTTCCTGTGAAGCCGTCGATGATGTAGCCGAGGAAGCAGCTGGTGGCTACGATGAGAACGTAAGGAATCTGGGTCGATACGTGGTCAATGTGATGGCACTGGGCGCCGGCAGAGGCCAGGATGGTGGTATCGGAAATCGGAGATACGTGGTCGCCGCCAACGGAACCGGCAAGAACCGCTGCTACGGTCATGACCATCAAGCTCTGGTCGTTATTCACAATGGCCAGCACAATCGGAATCAGGATGCCGAAGGTGCCCCAAGAGGTACCAGTGGCAAAGGCCAGACCCATAGCCACGATGAAGAATACCGCCGGAAGCATAATCGCTACGGTGGCATTGTCGCTTACGACACTGCCTACATAGCCACCGATGTTGAGATATTCTTTACCCACCACACCGGACAAAGTCCATGCCAGGGTCAGAATCATGATCGCTGAGGTCATCTGTTTGAACCCTTCTACAAAGCAGCTGCAGAACTGGTTGAAAGACAGGATTCTTCTAGGAATATATAGCACAAAGGTAAATACCAAAGCAATGAAGGAACCAATGACCAGACCTTTCGCAGATTCGCAATCGGCAAACGCATCGGCCACGCCTTTTCCTTCCAGAATACCGCCGGTGTAAAGCATACCGAATACGCATCCGCCGATAAGAACCAGCAATGGCAGAATCAGGTCGATGATTTTCCCGTGACCTACAGGCGCTGTATTTTCATCTTCTGCATATTCTGCAGGAATCACCAAGGTGCCACCGCTCCGTTTTTCAAAAGCAGCCATGCGAGAGAAATCTTTGCCGGACCAAATCAGAATCAACATGAAAATAATGGTGAGCCATGCATAGAGATTCATCGGAATGGTGGACAGGAAGAGCGCAAATCCATCAATGTCGCTGCCTTCTGGCAGAGAAGACGTTACGGCAGCGGCCCAGCTGGACACCGGTGCGATGATACAAATCGGTGCCGCCGTGGCATCGATGATGTATGCCAGTTTCGCACGGGTGACTTTGAATCGATCGGTCACAGGGCGCATGACGGTGCCTACGGTCAGACAATTGAAATAGTCGTCAATAAAAATCAGAACGCCCAACACCATGGTAACGAACAGAGAACTTCTCTTACCCTTGATGGTCCGAGCCGCATAATCCCCATAGGCCTGGGATGCACCAGATTTCTGAATGGCCGCTACCATGATGCCCAGGAGCACCAGGAAGACCAGAATATACACATTGCCTCCCACCTTGTCGGACATGATCCCAAACATGGTATCAATGGCGCCCAGCAGGCTGAAGCCGGAGAACATGAATGCCCCCATAAAAATACCGATAGCCAGTGACATGTATACTTCTTTTGTCACCAAGGCCAGAATGATTGTCACCACTGGCGGCAGCAGCGACCATACTGTTTCACTCATTGTATCAACCCTCTCCTTGTTTTACTACGGTCACGCCAAAACCGTTATAGTTGATTTTTATTATACAACAAATGAAGAGAGGTTCAAATATGATAATTACATTTTTCTAACATTGATTTTTGGGTGACTGGTGACTCGTGACTGGTAACCAGGGATTAGTAGCTAGGCCCTAGGGATTAGGAGAAAGGTTATGCCCTTCGGGCAGGTTATATATTGCAGCTACGAATTGACTAACAAGTCTATTCATAGCAAAATCAAAAAGGTTATAAAAGGTTATGGAAATACGGTAATCCCATAACTCAACCTTTCCACTTTAGAAATACCATTTCATGTCGATAGAATCTATGATCAAGCGGTATTTGAATACAGATGATAGGTCCTTAGGACCTCGCCCCATCGGGGGAGATGCCGAAGGCAGAGGGGGGGTATTTCCCTCGCCCGAAGGGCGGTTGTATGGTTTTCTAACTACTAAGCGGAATAAAAATAGTTTGACTCTCATCAAACATCGTTATTTATCCCGCCTTGTATTCATAAAAACCATACAACCAGCCTTCGGCTGAGGAAATGCACCCCCTCTTTTTGTTCTCCCCCGATGGGGGCGATGTCCTACGGACCTATCATTAGTATTTAAAATCATTACTTTCAACAGATACAATCAGAAGAAATCATTGGTTTACAGTTGGAAAGTTTGAATTATAAAAGGTTATGGGAATACGGTAATCCCATAACCTTTTATAACCCTTTTTCTTGGTCTTGAAACTCTCTGTTGATGAAATCGCATTAGGTAAAATATAACCCGCCCGAAGGGCTAACCTTTTATCGCTCCCCCAGTCACGAGTCACCAGTCACCAGTCACTTCTTCACTACCGTCTGATGTAATTCCGTCCCATCAGGCAAATATCCCGTCAGCACCAGCTGGTCATCGGTAGCTTCTAGGACGGTGTAGTTGTCCGTTTCTGGCTGTGGGGCCACGTATTCATCCAGGGCGTGGTCTTTCCAAAGTCCCGGATAGCGGACGTTTCCGCCCAAGCCCAGAATCACGTAGGTCGGGCCTTTGGGGTCCCGTTTGAAATCGTAGATATGCCCGCGGTCGCGATAGGTGTGCAGGTGGGCCGACAGGACCAGATCGACGCCGGCTTTATCAAAGATGGGCATGAAGGTTTTCCCTTCGTCGGAGAATCCTTCTTCCCGGTGCGGACGATTGGAATCGGCGAAGCTGTATTGCAGCGGATCTTTGTGCATCAGCACCACTTTCCATTTCTTTTTGGAATTCTTGATGTCCTGCTCTGCCCAAGTTTTCTGTTTTTCAAACAAATCCGGCAGCCATTCCTGTTCTTCCACCAAGGACGTATCCAGCACGGTGAAATGCACGTCCCCCCAATCGAAGGAATAGTAGTGATTTTTCAATTTTTCGTCCTTGTTATCGGGCAAATCGAAATGGGCCACATACCGTTCCGGCAAGGCCATTTTCCAATCCATGGAGTACGCTTCATGGTTGCCAATGGCGGGAACCACCGGAATTTCCGAGATGGTGGGCGAAACGGTTCTGAACCAAGCCTGCCACTGGTATTCGTCTTGCCCATTGTCCACGATATCCCCCAGATCGATAAAGAAATCTGCGTCCGGATTCCGCTCTGCCGCCCCTTTGAATAACTTTTCCCAATCAGAATAATCGGAACTTTGGGAATCGGAAGTCACAATGGCTTTAAACGCGCCGCCGTTGTCAGTCTTCATGGGATACCACTTGCTCACCGTATCACCAGTGCGGGTGCGGTATTCGTAAGTATTTCCCTTTTCAAGTCCCGTCACATGGGCGGTGTAAATATAACTGTCGGCGATACCATTATTTCCTTTATAGGCCTTGGCATCGGCTTTCACAGACTGAATGGCCTCGCTATCTTTCTTGCGATATTCCAAGGTGCTGTCTTTCTGATTCGGCAGCTGCCACATGATGGTGCGGCCCGTTTCGTTGTTGGCCGCCACCACTTGCCGCACAGCGAAGGGCTTCATGGTTTCCTTCACCGGCCCAGACGGCGCCGCCGATGCACTGCTGGAAGTGCTCTGTCCCCCGCATCCCGCCAAGGAAATAGCCATTCCCGCCGCAAGCAAAGCTGCCATCCAGGCCTTTCTGTATTTCAATTTCATACCGATTCTCCTCTCTAGGTAAAGGTTACTCAGGTTGCTAAGTTTCTCAAGGTTCTCAAGGTACTAAGGGTTCTCAAGGTTTCTCGAATGTGCCTACTAACGCTATTGACAACCTCTTATTCGGCCCCCTTTTGAACCTTTAGAACCCTTAGAACCTTTTCCTCGAAAGAAATCATCGTATATTTCGCTTAACGTGACAGCACTCCCCGAGTCTCTACGTCTTGTGTTCAGTATAAAAGGAAATACTTCCAATTGCCAATACCTATGATTTATATGGATAGATAACTGAAAGGCATGAGTTCTGGTGGTGCCGCTTTCGCTTGTGCTTCATCTCAATGATTCCGCTCTCATAAGGTTCTGGTGACTTGCATACCGAAAGCTATTCATGGATTTGATTCCGCTATACTAAGGTTCTGTTGGTGACACTTTCGCTTGTGTTTCATCTCAATCATTCCGCTCTCATAAGGTGCTGGAGGCTTGCATGCCGATAGCTATTCATAGCTATGAATCCCGCTATATTAAGGTTCTGTTGGTGGCGCTTTCGCTTGTGTTTCATCTCAATAACTCTGCTCTCATAAGGTTCTGGGTTCTTGCATACCGAAAGTTATTCATGGATTTGATTCCGCTATACTAAGGTTCTGTCTCTGTGATTTGGTAATCAAAAACAAGGAGATAAAACCTTTCCATTCAGGTTTCATCTCCTTGTTTCACTAGCCAGTTCATCGCTACAGAACCTTAAAATACACGCTCCAATTCTCTGTTCCTCCAGCCATGCCATCGCTACAGAACCTTTACATGCACGCTCCATCTCCCTGTTCCTCCAGCCCCATCATCGCTACAGAACCTTAAAATACACACCTCATCTCCCTGTTCCTCCATCCCCGTCACCGCTACAGAACTTCACTGCTTCTCCGTCAAATACCCCCAATATTTCTTCGGCAAGAAGTTCCGCTGCAGATCCGGGTTGTACCGTTCTTCGATGGCCATGTGCTGGTAATAGCCCCGCCAGAGGCGGCGGAAGTTTTCTTCTTTTTCGCTGTAGGTCAGATTTTCATTTATTTCCGGCACTTCCACCAGCATGGTTTTCCCCTGTTCATAGACCGCCGCGGTTTTGCGATGTACGTCGTAAATGGCCCAACGCTGGGAAGCCAAGCGGTCTTGGAAATGGACTGCCAGCACAGGAAGAATGTTGTGAGTGGGATTGATGGTGGCAAAGAGCAGGCCCTCTTCCAGTTCGCTGAACCGGGTAATCCCACGAAATTTTTCGGTTTCATTCCCCACTTCCCGGCACATGTCCAAAATGTCCTGCACCCAATCTTCTTTCTGATAGCGGTAAATGGCTTTTTTCTTGCGGAACCCCTGGCGAATGAAAGTAAATAATTTCATTTCCATGCCCTCATCATCAGACAGAAACGCCCGATAGAGCCAGCGCATAGCGGTCTTTCCGCAAGCCTGCTCAAACGCCAGGGCCACCCGATCGGCTTTGTCGTAGGACGTTTCTACAATCATCTCGTCCCCAAAGAGCACCGGCTCCCCGCCGGTCTTTCGGATGCCTTCCAAATGGCTAGTCCCCTGGTGGTAGATTTCATAAATGGCAGTGAGAAAGCCGGGATAGGTGTTGTCGTATATATAATACATATGTTTATCATCTCTACTTTTCCGTAAGATAAAAGGGTAGCCCTTCGGGCGGGTTATATATCATGTTTTCACATGTCAAACAATAAAATACATTGGATAGCACAAAGGTTATAAAAGGTTATGGGATTACCGATAATTTAATAACCTTTTATAACCTTGTGACAATCCATTATCTGAAATTGTTAGATTTAGAAATTTTTGCAAATAACCTGCCCGAAGGGCTAACCTTTATCTATATCATTGTCCCGGAAATAGACTCATTTCCCGCGCCGCTTTCGCCGCTCTTTTCGACACCAATGCGTCACGAAGATCGGCCATGTCGATATTTCCTGGGCCATAGTATTTCCCATTGACGGTCATGAAATACCGGGCCCGTTTCATCACGATGCCTAAACGGGACAAGTTGGCGAAGGAGAGATTGCCGTAGCGACGCATACGGACAATGCGGAGGGCGCTTTTCACGCCGATACCGGGGATGCGGAGAATCATTTCGTAGGGCGCCCGATTGATTTCTACCGGAAATAGTTCTCTGTGCCGCAGGGCCCAGGTGCATTTCGGATCCAGTTCTTCATCGAAATTGGGCATGTCAGGGGTCAATATTTCCTCTGCATTGAAATGATAAAACCGCAGCAGCCAATCCGCCTGGTACAGTCGGTTTTCACGAATCAATGGCGGCCCCTTGATGGCAGGCAGGTTCTTTCCTTGCATGACTGGCACGTAGGCCGAGTAGTACACCCGCTTCAGCGCCGCTTTCTGGTACAGCCCTTCGGTCAATAGCAAAATCTGCCGATCGCTTTCGCCGCTGGCCCCCACAATGAGCTGGGTGGTCTGCCCTGCCGGCACAAAGGCGGGGGCTCTTTTGAAATGTTTCCGTTCTTCTTTGCTGGCTAAGATGTTGTCCCGGAAATATTTCATCGGCAGCAAGATGGCGTTTCTTGTCTTTTGCGGGGCCAACAGGTGAAGCGACTTTTCCGATGGCAATTCGATATTCACACTCACCCGGTCCACCAAACGGCCCAGTTCATTCAGCAGCTTCCCGTCCGTGCCAGGAATGCCTTTCATATGAATGTACCCATTGAAATGTTCCCGTTCCCGAAGCAGCCGGGCCACCCGAATCAGAAGCTCCGTGGTATAGTCCGGCGAACGGATGATACCGGAGGAAAGAAAGAGCCCTTCGATGTAATTTCGTTTGTAAAATTCCACGGTGAGCTGCACAATTTCTTCCGGCGTCAACATGGCCCGCGGCGTGTCGTGGCTGCACCGGTTCACGCAGTATTCACAATCATAGATACAGGAATTGGTCATCAATATCTTCAGCAGCGACACACACCGCCCATCGGCGGTCCAAGTATGGCAAATACCGCTCACATGACCATTGCCCAGTCCCCCAGGGGTATTGGCCCGGCTGGAACCACTGGAAGAACAAGACACATCATACTTCGCTGCGTCGGCTAGGATATTCAATTTTTCATTCAGCTCCATACGGGCACCGCCTTTCGTGTGAAATAGGGATTAGTAGCTAGGCCCTAGGGATTAGGCCCTAAAGGTTCTGAGGATTCTTAGGGTTCTTAAGGTTCTTAGGGTCTTAAAGAGGACTCAAATGCATGAATAACACGCTAGTGTATCATTTATTATCATTATAGCCGTTTCAACGTTTTCTACTAGCGAACATGACATAAAATATTGATTAAAGCAGAATGTATACCTCTCTACCATTTCGATTTAGGAATATCATTAAATAGGTTGCTCAAGGTTCTAAGGGTTCTAAAGGTTCTAAAAAGGGGGGCTGAAAGTGTTCAAGTTACTCAGGTCACTCAAGTTTCTCAGGTTTCTCGAATACCTATTAGCCGCTGGTAATATCATCTCATCCGTCATTTCAACCGGTCGAAATGACGTTAAATCAACTTACGGTAAACGCATAACCTTTTATCCCCCTTTTAACCTTGTAGCAATCGGCAACAGGTGTATGTTAAAAAATGGAGTGGCGCAGAATTATAACCTTTTATCACAATGCGCCGCCTAAATGAGTTTACTCCTTATTTATCGCCCCCATTGGGGGAGATGCCGAAGGCAGAGGGGGCAACTCTAGCAGTATAAATGCTTTTGTTAATCTATTCCCCACGGAACTAATATCATTCCTCACTCCTCGTTCCTAATTCCTCATTAATTTTCCCTCTTATCCGCAAATTTCTGCACTTCACCCCTGATTTCTGTCACTTCACCGATGATTATTTTGCTTTATATCTATATTTAGTTTATAATGGTTATTAAATAAATAGTTTTTTAATTTTCTAGTGCTGACTTCCTGCCAGCACAGAAAATCAATCCCACTCATTCCATATCTTATTTCCCCAAGGAGGCAATAGTATGGACTTTGAAAAAGACGAATTACAAACCCAAATCTTAGACAATATGCCCTACGGGGTCTATTGCTTAGACCCGACCCGCACTATCAAATACTGGAGCAAAGGAGCGGAAATGATCTCCGGCTACAGTGCGGAAGAAATGATTGGCCGCCATTGCTATGAAAATTGGCTGGATCACATCGACAACCAGGGCGTCCACCTGTGTAAAACCATGTGCCCCATGACAGCCACCATGTTTGACGGAAAACCACGGAAAGCCAAAGTGTGGCTGAAGGCGAAAAATGGTGCCCGCGTTCCCGTGCTGGTACAAACCGCCCCGCTCTACCAGGATAGCAAAATCGTAGGAGCCATCGAATATTTCTACCAGATTGAAGATTTGTGAGTTTTGGTGACTGGTGACTGGTGACTAGTGACTAGTAGCTAGGGATTAGATAACTATAGCGAAATCACCTCTAGCGGCTTGGCTCCCCTGTCGGGGGAGCTGCCGAAGGCTGAGGGGGCAGCGCTGGCGGTATGAAATACCAACGGTACGATAATCCGTTACGGGACTAATACCACTACGCACTTCGCATTACGCACTATTTCATAAAAGCCAATGATACACTACAACGAAACGGAGGTGAGACCTGTGAATTCTGCTGAGAAAGTTTCTACTACACCCATTTCTTTTTCTACCGATGCTTTAGAATTTCTGCCTGGCGGGCTCTTGGTATTTCAGACCCACGGCCGCCATCAGATTCTATATGCCAACCAGCGGGCTATGGAAATCATGGGCTGCCATTCTTTTCAAGAGCTCATGGATTACACCAATGGGTACTTCGACACGCTGCTGACCGGCAACGATACCCGAAGTATTTTCTACCAAATCGACAACGAAACACGCAGCGGTGCCATCAGTTTTGTGAATACCAAAGTTCGGAGCAAAACAGGAAAGATACAATATTTGCAAAACCTGGTCCGCCTGGTGAAAGACCCAGTCCAAGGCGATCGGTACTACCTATTTCTAGTGGACCCTCACACGCCGACCCAAATCGACATGATGGACCCCATCACGGGATTGCCGGGACAGCGTCGTTTCTTGGAATACGCCCACAACTGGTTCCAAATGAATGCCAAAATGGGATCCACCCAGGGCATGATGATTCTGTACCTCAATATTTGCCATTTCAAAAACTTCAATCTGAAATTCGGCTTGGAAGAAGGAGACCATCTCCTGAAAGACATTGCCCAGGTGCTGCAGGACGTATTCCCTAATGATTTCGTTTCTCGTTTCTCCGATGACCACTTTGTGATTCTCACATACAAACTGGATTTGAAAGCCCACCTGCTGGAGCTGAAAGACCGGATTTCCAGTCTGAGAAGTTCGGTGAAATTGGAAACCAAAGTGGGCATTTATGAAATCGAATCGTCCGACATGGTTCCCAGCAAGGCCTGCGACTTGGCGAAGCTGGCTTGTGACAGCATCCAGAGCCGGCCGGAAATGTTCTACTGCCTGTATACGCCGCAAATCAGCCGCTCGGCGGAACTAAAAGATTATGTGGTGTACCACATCGACCACGCCTTGAAACAGGGATATGTCAAAATTTATTTCCAGCCCGTAGTCCGTGCGCTGACCAGCACCCTTTGCGGCATGGAAGCCCTGGCTCGCTGGATTGATCCGGTGAAAGGATTCCTGTCTCCTGGGGAGTTTATTCCCCCACTGGAAGAAAGCCGACAGTTGTACAAGCTAGATCTCTTCATGATCGAAGAAGTGTGCAAACGGTATCGTACTTGCAAGGACCAGGGGCTCCCCATCGTGCCTATGTCGTTCAACCTATCTCGCATGGATTTCTATACCTGTGATATCTTCAATAAAGTCCAGGAATTGGCTGCGAAATATCAGGTGCCCCACTACATGCTGAACGTGGAAATCACAGAGAGCATGTTCGTGAAAGACAGCGATGAAATCAAAACAGAGCTGAATAAATTCCGTGCCGCCGGTTATCAGGTCTGGATGGATGACTTCGGCAGCGGCTATTCTTCCCTGAATGCCCTCAAAGATTACCACTTCGATGAACTGAAAATCGACATGGCCTTCCTGTCCAGCTTCACCCAGAAATCCAAGGATATTCTCCTGGGCACGGTCCGCATGGCAAAGGATATCAATATTCACACCTTGGCGGAAGGGGTGGAAACGAAATCCCAATTCCAATTCCTCCGCTCCATTGGTTGTGAAAAAATCCAGGGCTACTATTTCGGTAAGCCTATGCCCTACGAAGAACTGGTGCCCCATATGGAAGGGAAAGGCATCCCCTTTGAAAACAAAGAATTCTGCCAGTACTATGAACCAGCCAGCCAGGAAAATTTCCTGCGCAGCGAACCTATGTCTTTGGTGGAATTTAATGAAGAAACAAAACATTGTCACTTCCTCTTCGCCAACACCGCTTACATGGAAACCTTGCAAGCCTTGGGCAGTGCTACCCTTTCTATTTCTGAAAAGAAACTGAACCAGAAATCCAATGTTGTGATGAAATTCATTCACAACACCATCGACCTGGCGATTCGAAGCGGTAAGAGTGAAACCATCACCTATCCGTATCACAATAAATTCATTTGGCTCAAGCTGAAAAAACTGTCCACCATGGGCAAGAATCACCTCTTCCGGGTATACGTGGTAGACATGTCCAGCAACGCCGACAAGATGGAACAAATCAAACTGGACGGCCTCTCCCAGAACATCTTCACCCTTTACAACACCGTAGTGGTACAAGATGCGGCCCAGCACCAGGCAGAACCAATCATCTGCTGGAACCATAGTCCGTACACTGTGCCAGGACAGAAATATGATTTGCAGGAGAGCTTGGATTACTACGAAGCCCACTACATCAATCCAGAAGGCCGTGTCCGGTTCCGCACCTTCAGCAATCCCGCTACGGTCCCCCAGCGGCTTCAGAAATCCCCCACCCACATGCTGGTGGATTACTTCCGCACCAAATTGACCGACGATCAATACCGCTGGTGCCGCCACAGCATCATCGCCATCCCCGGCACAGACGACCAAGTCTACCTCTACACGGTCAAAGAAACCTACGCCGATAGCAACTTGATGGAAAAACAACTGATTCAAATGTATATGAAGAAATATCACAAATAAAAAAAGAGACAC
>DBLC01000066.1:6941-29282 GCA_002297935.1 Dialister sp. UBA734 | reverse complement strand
GTGTCTCTTTTTTTATTTGTGACTGGTGACTCGTGACTGGGGACTGGGGATTAGTAGCTAGGCCTTAGGGATTAGGAAAAATAAGACGCTAACATTAGCCGTCATTTCGACCGATGGAACTTAATGATTTTAAATATAGATGATAGGTCCGTAGGACCGTGCCCCCTCCGGGGGAAAGGTGGTGCCGTATGCACCAAAGGGGGTGTATTTCCCTCGGCCGTAAGGCCGGTTGTATGGTTTTCTGAATACTAAGCGGAATAAAAACAGTTTAACTCTCATCAGCCATCATCATTTATATCGCCTTGTATTTAGAAAAACCATACAACCGCCCTTCGTGCGAAGGAAATATACCCCCTCTTTTCATTCTCCCCCGATGGAGGCGAGGTCCTACGGACCTATCATTAGCATTCAAAATTTCTGAATCCCATCGGTCGAAATGACGAATACGGCTAGTATGACATATTTCCTAATCCCTAGGGCCTAGCTACTAATCCCTAACTCCTAGTCACCATATATTTTCATCCCCACCACAATCCCCAATCGTTCTGCCTCCCCCGCCTTCATTTCCAAGCAATCCTTTGCTTTCAAGGAAATAGAAATTCCCGTCCAAGGCGACAGATTTTGTGCGATTTTTATCACCTGCCCATGTGTATCAAAAAAAATCGCATCAATAGGAAATCGCATGAAACACATGTGAATGCTATTGGTTTTCTTCAGGTACAGCCCCTGCCCTTCCGGCAAGGATTTGCGAAGCATCAGCCCCTTGAACCGGCTCCACCAGCTGTCCGCCAGTTCTATAGATAAAGAAATACGCCGGCGATCACTCACCAGCGTTACATTTTGAAGTGTCATAGGACCTCCTGAATTAGCATAAAAATATCATTTTTATAGGTTATTATTCTGCTAATTCCTATGTCAAAAACTATGATATATACCGATATGGTTAAGGGTATAAAGGTTATAAAAGGTTATGTGATTTCGATAGTCACATAACCTTCTATAACCCTTGTAACCTGGCACAATATGGTATGGTTGATATGTTAGAAAAAGTATTGCGTAGAATAATAACCATGCACATATAGCGGTGTCATATAATTTGAAGCTGTCGCTTCCCTGGATCACTGCTATCATTTCCCCATGGTCTGCATAAGGCTCAAAAGCGATGGCACCAGGACCACTACGAAAATGGCAGGGAAAATGCAGAATACCAATGGAAATACCATCTTTACCGGTGCTTTCATAGCAGCCGCTCTGGCACGCTGACGACGAATATTTCTCATATTGTCCGCCTGGATAGCCAGCGTATCTGACATGGATGCCCCCAATCGTTCTGACTGGGTGATAGACATGACAAAAAGATAAATATCCTGGATATCACAACGTTTCGCCATGAACTGCATGGAACGACGGCGGGTCATGCCCATACGCACATCTCGAAGCATACGAGTCAATTCATCAATCAGCGGTCCCTGCATACGACCCACCACTTTACGAAGCGCCCCGTCAAAAGAGAGCCCTGCCTGCACGGAAATAGAAAGCAAATCCAGTACATCAGGAAGTTGGCGAGAAATCAAATCCTGCCGTTTCCGAATGATATGATTCAAAATGCCGAAAGGCACCAGCGCCCCGGTGGCCGTCCAGCCAGCAAAAACCAGCACATTCTGCGCCAAGGTGAAATTTTCTGACCGGATATACCAAATCCCAATCCCAGCCCCTAAGATAAGACACAAAGACCAGAAGCCAGCAAAGTGGCGCACTTTCCAAACGCCCTGTTTCCCAGCAATCATGATTTTCTTTTCCATCAACTTAGGAATGGCTGCCGGCGCAAACTGGGCCAAAAATTCCATGAGACGCCCAATCATACGTCCCACAGTACGCTTCAAGAAAGGAATACGGCGAAGATCATCAAGATTCTCCTCTTCCCTCTCTTCTTCTATGGTCATAAGCGACCCCAACCGTCGCTTCACTTCCCGCTTGCTGTCCGACTTTTGAAGCAATATCAGACTAATTAACAGGAAAAAGAATACTGCCACAGCGATGGCAATGGCCAGTGCAAGCATGTCATTTCACCTCCTTGGACGTTAAGGTTCTGGTACGATGATTCCGTTTTCCCTGAACTCTATAATTTCGGTATAGTAAGGTTCTGTTGGTGACTATAACGATTGTGACACTTTGTATTTTTATCGCTCTCATAAGGTTCTGTTGCAATGATTTCTTTTTTGTCGAACTTTATGATTTTGGTATACTAAGGTTCTGTTAGTGACCATAACGATTGTGACACTTTGTATTTTTATCGCTCTCATAAGGTTCTGTTGCAATGATTTCTCCTTTATCGAATCTATGATTCCAGTGTGCTAAGGTTCTCATGGTTACTATTACCATATACTGCTACTTCTTCTTGCATATTTTTAGGAGCAGCTTTACTCTCCAAAGAATCAATTAATGCATTCAACAGGGTAATTACTTTCTTATTCTGATAATATAAAATTTTTAAAGTTGCTTTATCAATCAGCAATAAATCACCACAAGCAATAATTTGCGTTTCCAATTCATAAGCAGAACCGCGAGAATTATATAAAAAATGAATATAATCACGTATGGTTCCACGACCTTGTCCTTCTGCTATATTCGATGAAATAGAAATAACAGCTCTACGCATTTGAGAAGACATTGCATATTTTTCGTCATCTGGTAATTGTTTAACCGCAGCATACAACATCTTATACAATGTTCGAGATTCTTTCCAAACACCTAAACTCTTATATGTGCTCATGGCAATCATCCTATCTCTAACCATAGAACCTTGACATAACATTGGCAACTCCATGTTACGATAGCTCAGTCATAACAACAGAACCTTTTTATTACGTTGAGAACTCCACGTTACCATAGCTTAATCATAACAACAGAACCTTTATCTAACGCTGGCAACTCCATGTTACGATAACCTAATCATAACATCAGAACCTTCATATAGCGCTGGCAATTCCATGTCATAATGAGCAAATCACTACATCAGAACCTATTCCTCATCCCAGATGTCTCCACCTTTTCCTGGTGCGAAGAGACTCTTCGGCACTTCTACGCCGTGAATCTTAAATTTCGACAGGAACAATGGCTGCAGGCCGGTAGGTTCGAAGGTGCCGACGGCTTTTCCATTTTCGTCAAAGCCAGTCTGATGGTAGCGGAACAGGTCTTGCAGGACGATGACGTCCCCTTCCATCTGTTGTACTTCGGTGATGTAAGTGATTTTTCTGGAACCATCCTGGATACGAGACTGGTGGATAATGAGATCCAAGGCGGAGGCGATCTGAGTACGAATGGCGCGAACCGGGAGTTCGAAGCCGCTCATGAGCACCATGGTTTCCAAACGGGACAGCACATCTCGCGGGCTGTTCGCATGGGCGGTGGTGAGGGAGCCGTCGTGACCGGTATTCATGGCTTGCAGCATATCCAGTGCTTCGCCGCCACGGACTTCGCCGACGATAATGCGGTCTGGGCGCATACGGAGGGCATTTCGTACCAAATCACGAATGGTGACGGCCCCTTTGCCTTCGATGTTGGCCGGACGGGATTCCAGGGTCACCACATGGGGCTGTTCGAGACGAAGTTCTGCTGCATCTTCGATAGTGACAATACGTTCGTCCGTAGGAATAAAGGACGAGAGCACATTCAGAGTGGTGGTTTTACCAGAACCAGTACCACCGCTGACCATGATATTCAACTTCGCTTTGACGCAAGCACGGAGGAAATCGGCCATTTCCCTAGACAGTGTGCCATAGGAAATAAGATTTTCCACCGATAGCGGCGTCTTGGAAAATTTACGAATCGTGAGGCACGGCCCGATGAGGGACAGCGGCGGAATGACGATATTGACACGAGAGCCATCTTCCAAGCGAGCATCGACCAAAGGAGAGGCTTCGTCCACGTGACGGCCCAGAGGCGTTACAATCTTTTCGATGATGCCCATAAGATGGGCGTTGTCATGGAACTGCGCATTGGTCAGGTGCAATTTGCCCTGACGTTCGATATAAATTTTCTTCGGCCCATTGACCATGACTTCCGTAACGGTCTCATCTTTCAGGAACGGTTCGATCGGACCTAAGCCGAAAATTTCATCGCAAATATCCGAAACCAACCGATTTCTTTCTCCACGAGGCACCGCAAACGGGTTCTCCTGGAGAACTTGCTGTACAAATCCCGCAATGACAGCCTCTACTTCTTGTCGGCTGTGGTTTCTGCCATCTAGGATTTGCTGCTGTTGGGTGGTCATTTCATCGACAATACGGCGGTGAATTTCTACCTTCAGCTCCTGATAGCTGGCTTCCTTCGCCGCATTGGTACGGCCGGCAAAGATTTGCCCTTGGCTTTCTTTCTTCTCTTCTTTTTTCTCCACGCCATCTCGGCGCGCCAGACGTTCCAGTAGTTTCAAAAATGACACCTCTCTTTTGGTGAATGCGTAATGCGAAGTGCGTAGTGCGTAATGAAGGAAGCGGCGCACAAATTATATAGCGCCGCAGATTTTCAGAAATAAACAAACAGAAAATATTTTCACATAAATTTTTCTACTAAAGTTTCTACCCTACATGAAAATTATATTAAGAGCCGCTTCCTGTATTTGTACTTTGATAAGTCTCATCATACATATAGTAAATAATATTATATGGTTTGTCGCTTAAAATCCCCAATTTAGACAGAGACCCCATAAAATCTGCATCTTTATTTAATTTCATCGGAATTACCACTTCAACTGAGTTTTCAGGACCTCCAGAAAAAAGATGCTCTTTGGGCCCTTTAACCGTCATAGGATTTGTATCTTTTTGATATAAATACAACTTCGTGATAATAGCCTTTTGATTAGGAGTGTCTTCTTCATTATCTTCTCTATTTTGCGACTCATAAATCATTTTTCCATATGCATTGGCAATATCATCATAGTTATTATGCCCTTTATCGTCATATTCTTGGATAACAGAAGCCTCTCTTGCTGCATTTCTAGCTAAAGTGCTAAGTGTCATGTAATCACCAAAAAAGAATCCTACATAGATAATGCCACAAATAATGACAAGAAAAACAGGAAGCAATAAAGCAAATTCCACAATATCCTGTCCCTTTTGCAATTTCATAAATTATGGCCTCCTATCTACATATATTATTCCTCATGAAAATACGCTATGACTCAGGTGTATATGCAGTCATGGGTATAAATTTTCCAGCCCTAGAAAAGATAATTCCAATATCCTTCTGCAGCCCGGTTTGACTAAAAATCAGATATCCAATTCCTACGATAATAGCTAAAAGCAAAGCATATTCTATTAAATTTTGGGCCTTTTCACTCAAATACAATTTCATATAAAAATACATCGATTGCATCATATTTAAGACCTCCTTGTATAAACGAGCCCTTTAGGAAAGGTAGCAATGATTTGCTCCCCTTCCTAAAGGGCTCCTGCTAAGCAGAAGTCCTTTCTAAATTTCCAATCAAGTTCCTTAAGTTTGTGGACTGGATGGATTGGAAGCCGAAGAAGCCTTACCTGCAACTTCGCCAGCATTAGAGAAAATATTAGTAAGACTACCTTTCAACTGAGACTGGTCGTAAATCAGATAGCCAATACCAACTACGATAGCAAGAAGCAGTGCGTATTCTACCAAGTCCTGGCCTTTTTCGCCCAGGTATGGCTTTACGTAGTAGTCATACATCTGTCTAATCATAAGTTTCACCCCCTTTCTCAAGAGACACCACAAGGAAACGAATATATAAAAAGTCCCTAGGAGACCTTTTATCCTATCAAGGTAGCTCGTGACTAGTGACTGGTGACTAGGAAAAAGTATTTAGCAGTCACCAGTCTACCAGTCACCAACTATATTTTAATATCCACAATCTTATAGATCGCAATAAAGCCAATAATTTCTAGAATCACCGCTACGCCAATACACAGTTGACCAATGGGACTAGTAAAAAGTGCATTCATTCGATCTGGAGCAATAACTGTCAAGAAGGCCCCCAATGCAATAGGAATACAAGCTAGTACGTACCCAGCCATACGACCTTGGGCTGTCAGTGCGGTGATTTCCCTACGAATACGAATACGTTCCATAATAGTTTCACGAATGGTATCCATGATTTCTGCCAAGTTCCCCCCCACTTGTTGTTGAATGAGAACGGCAGTGACAATGAGGGAAAAGTCAGGACTTCCCACCCTAGCATCCATAGCCGTCAAAGACTGTTCCAAAGATTTCCCAAAGTTGGTTTCTCGAAGGACTCGCTCAAATTCTGTGCTCATCGGCGGTTTCATTTCGTGGGAAATGATTTCCATGGTCTGCAGGAAAGAAAAACCGGCTCGTAAAGAATTGGCAATCAAGGTGAGACAATCAGCCATTTGGAATACAAAGGCTTTGAGTCGTTTCTTGATAAGGTATTGCACATAGCCCCATTCAGCAGCGATGACCAGAAGGCCAATTCCTAAAGCAGACAGCAAAGAATCAAAGAATACTCGCCCCACCAGGACGCCGATAATGCCGCCACCGATGGATAGAAAGACAAATTCATGCCCTAAAAGAGGAAGCCCGGCCCGATGCATCATCAGATCCAGCTTCGTCTGGGTTTCCTTCGTCCAGGTTTTCTGGATGTGCTGCTGCAAAGCCTCACGGATTTTATCCCGCCGGCTCTGCCGCCTGGCTTCTTCGGATAAAATTCCTTCGCCGGCATAGAGCTGCATACGCTCCGATACAGCTTCTTTCTTCTTCTGCCCAGAACGGAGAAGAAGATGTACAAAAAGAAAGACAAGAAGAGCGCAAAGCAGAGATATGACAAATATCATGGTTGTTTACGCTCCTTTCGTTTTGAAATCAATTTTGGCTTTAACCTTATATGCTCTAGCGCCTTGGCTCCCCCTCTGGGGGGAGCTGCCGTAGGCTGAGGGGGCATCTCTTATCGTTTATATCACTTTGCGAGACAAGCGTTCATAAGAATTCACCGTCTCGCATCTCATTTCATTCCGCTTGGCATGCCCCCTCTTTTATTCTCCCCCCAAAGGGGGAGACAAGCGGCTAGTGACTCCTTCTTTTGCTTCAATAATTTCTTGAATCCTACGGCGTGTAATATGATCAATCATCAAACATACACCATCAAAGTGCTTCCTAATATCCATATTTGAAAACCGTAAAACAAGAATTCCATTTTTCTCAATAATTCCACTTCGCCATTGGTCATATGTTTTCCCATAATCAGAATAATGCTGTGAACCATCCAGTTCGATAACCAATTTAGCCAAAGGGCAATAGAAATCAGCAATAAATCCATCCAATACTTTTTGCCGCCGAAACTTAATCTTATATTTTTTAAAGAAGAGATACCAAAGTTTTCTTTCTTCGTCTGTACTATCATCTGATCTCATAGAAGAGGCAAATGTTTTAAGCCTGGAATCGAGTTTTACTTTAACCATAATTCTCTCCTTTATGAGATTAGAACTTATGAAATTTTACTGTCTCACATCTCATTTCATTCCGCTTAGCATGCCCCCTCTTTTATTCTCCCCCAAAAGGGGGGAGACGAGCGGCTACTGCTTCTTTCGTTATACGCTCTAGCATCTTGGCTCCCCCTCTGGGGGGAGCTGCCGTAGGCTGAGGGGGCACCTCTTGCCATTTTTATCGCCTTGCGAGACTAACGCCTAAAGATTTCATTTTCTCACATCACATTTCATCCCACTTAGCATATCCCCTCTTTTATTTCCCCGCTATGTCCATAGCCAATTCATTGACTGCCAGGGAAAAAGGACTATCGGGATGTTCCTCTATGATGAGACGACCGTTGTTAGCGGCTTCGGAGACTAGGATGTATTCGTTCGGAATGATCGCAGCAACTGGATAATCAATAGCCTTGGATAACGTTTCTCTCGATTCTTCGTTGCACGGTTCTACACGAGTAAAGAGGGGGAAGACTCGTTTCTCATAGTCATCCCAGGCTTTGAATATTTCCAACGCCCGCTTGGTATGGGTGGTTTCGTAGCCACCGTTTACCATGGCGGTCAGGTAGGTCTGATTGGACAATTCACAGGCCGTGGCGGAAATATCACTGAAGCCGGACGGGATATCCACCAGAATATAGCTGAAAAGGTTTCTTGCCATATTGATGAGTCCTTCCAAGCCTTCGACGGTCACGCTTTCAGCCATATCCGGCTTGCTAGTACCGCAAAGAACTTGCAAGTTCTCTCCCACTTCAGCAAAGTAGGTTTTCAGGGTCACCGGCGAGAGGAATTTGATGTCTCGCACGGCTTCTACGATGGTACTCTGGGGAGTCAAGTTGAAAAATACTGCCATATCGCCAAATTGAAGATCCGCATCGATGATGGCCACCGATTTCCTTGTCTGTCGTGCCAAAGCAGCGGCCAGGTTCGCAATCAGTGTGGTTTTCCCACTTTTTCCCTTAGCACTGAAAAAGGAAATGACTTTGGCTGGCGCACTACCGTAGGCGCGGTTGGCATTTTTCACCGCCGCCTGTAATTCTTCTCCGGTGAAAGGCTTAATCATGTACCCGGCCGCGCCGTCACGAAGCAGCCTTGCCTGTTCGTCCGCATTCCAATTTTTGGAAATACAGATAATCATGGACTCCGGTACATTGCGTTTCAAGCCTTTTAATAAATTCACATTGGCTTCCTGATCAATATCCAAAAGAATCAAGTTCGGATTGAAGGCTTGCATCTGCCCCATGGCTTCTCCAGCCGAAGTATAGCGAGCGCTCACTTCAAAGCCGGGGGTATTGCGGATGATGCCGGACAGTCGTTCTTGCATCAGTGCATTTTCTTCAATCAGGACAGTTCTATATGCCAATGGAATCACCTCCTCTATTTTTAGGGATTAGGGATTAGTAGCTAGGGATTAGGAAATACTTTATATCCCCTTCCTTAGGAAGGGGACAGGACGTGAGCGTAGCGAAACGTCCCAGGGGATAGCCCGCACTAGCGTTGTCTACGCCCTTATACCACAACTGGGTAAGGCGTCCTGCAACAGCGGCTTGTCTCACAACTCTTCTTCATCGGCCTATCCCCGGCTCGCAAGCGAGCCTGCCCCTTCCTAAGGAAGGGGCTTCATTTTATTTTCTAACCCCAATCTCATACACAAGTCAATCACCATAACAACATGTATAGCCCTACGAAAACAGTCTACTGAGCCAGCCTTTTTCGTTGCTTTCTGTTTTTCTCGGACTTTCTGCTTCATCGGTTCCTACCATACCGCGAATGTCTTTGGCTACCTGGGTATCTTTGGATGCCAGCACCAACGGAATCCCGGAGACAATGGATTTTCTAGCAGTCATGAAATCATTGGAAATGACGTAATTGAAGGTTCTGCCCAAAATGGCTTCTACGTCTTTCACATCGATTTTCGTTTTTGCATTGGAACGATTCAGCACATAGCGAATCTTATTATTTTCATAGCCCAGTTCTTTTAGTGTATCTGCCCCGGATTTCATGTTCTTGATGGTAGGAATGAAATCTACAATGCCCACGAAATCAATCAAGGTAGACATATCCATGACAGACAAATTGAGAGAACTGAAGGTGGATGTGGTATCGATAATGACGTAGTCGTATTCCAGTTGGAGCTGCAGTACGATATCATGGATGAGATTTACATCCAAATTGTAGGCTTCTTCCAAGAGTTTCGGGTTCGCCATCACATCAAAGCCGACCCCTTCCGCCCGAAAGGGGGTCAGAAATTCAGCGGCCACCGTGTCGTAAGGATGATTCCGCATGGATTTCTCTGCATCGGCAATGGTGGTCTTCGGATGGAGTTTCAAATAATAACATACATCGCCAAACTGAAGATCCAAATCTACCAAGCAGACCCGCTCCCCACTTCGAGCCAACTCTGCCGCCAAATTGATAGCAATCAACGTCTTCCCTACCGCATAGGCAGTACTAAAGACGGAAATAATCGTTCCTTTTTGACCGATCATGAGTATGTATACACCTCCTTGATGATAGATGACTCAATAACAAGTTGCCAAAGTTACTCAGGTTGCTCAGGATTCTCAAGTTTCTCAGGTTGATTGGTGCCATAACCGTAAAGTATCACATCTTCTCTTGTACGATAGGATGTAGTGTTTTCCATAGCATTAATAAGTTTATTCAGCAAATAGATTACCTTAGCAATCTGGTGATGTAATTCTTTAGACTGTACAACGGTTAAATAATGTAAATCATCGGCATATATGGCCTGAGTCTCCACTTCATAAGCAGATCCACGAGCTATATAGAGAAAATGTACAAAATCCTTTTGACTCCCACGCCCAGCACCTTCTGCTATATTAGAACCTACAGAAACCGCTGCACGACGAATTTGAGACGAAAGACAATATATTTCTTCTCTGGGAAAGAATCGAACCATTTCATAAACCATATCTTTTAAAGCACGGGCTTCTTTCCATACCAGTAATTCTTTGTAACTTCCCACATCAATCCCTCTCATTTCCGATGCACACTATCATTCAATAGCGTAGTCATCGCAAAACCTGAGTAACCTGAGAATCTTGAGTAACCTGAGAAACCTTTTTTAGAACCTTGCACCGCCCGAATATCGGTCCATAGCTGCTTTAATCCGTGCTCTCTGGGCTTCTGCATCAGTAGCGGAGGCTTGGGTCAGTTTCTTTTTGATTTGCACAGCAATGTCTTTTTGCGTAGGATCTTTAGAATCTTTCTTGACAGATTTTTCTTTTTTACGTACCGTATCTTTCTTTTCGTCTTTGTCTTTCTTGTTATCTGTATCGGCTAGCTGGAGTTCGTCTTTCCGATTTTCATAATCTTCCTGGGTCATAGGCACCAGAATATCTTCTCCATTATCTCCTTTGATTTTTAATAAATAGGATGGTACTTTTTTCGGTGCTTTTTCTTCCAGGATGATGGTATCTTTCTCATCTGGCTTTTCGCCCCACAGATCCACTTCTTCAGAAGCGGTACCTTGTGGCGTATAGGAAGCATTGACTTCTTCTCTATTTCTCGCTTGCCGCTGTGCCAGTTCGTAGCTCTTCTTGAGCTTCTGGGTCATCGGTGTCGGGGTATCATCGGTCACCAAGGTTGGTGTAATGAGAATCATCAGTTCTCTCTTGTCTCGGGTGGTCGATGTATGACGGAAGAACTGTCCGATGATTGGCAAATCCCCCAGAAGTGGGAATTTCGATACCGATTTGGAATCTTCAGAATTTAAGAGACCTCCAATGGCCATGGTCATACCAGAATGTACATTGACGATGGCATTGGCTTCTCTGGATGCCAATGCTGGAATGCTATAAGAGCCAATCTTCACAGCATGCCCATTATCCAACGTAGAAATTTCTGCATGCACATTGGATGTGATACGATCTTCATTGTCAACGGTGGGTTGAATTTGAAGATTCACACCATATTCTCGCCAATCTACGGAAATATTGTTATTTCCATCAGAAATCGGTACTGGAATACGACCACCAATCAGGATAGAGGCTTGCTGACCACTCATGGTGGTAATGGATGGACGGGAGAGAATCCGTGCCTTTCCTGTATTGATTAAAGCCTGTAAAGTGGCATTGACTTTGCTGATATGACTACCAATCCAGCCACCGCCGTTTCTGGAATTAGCAAAATCTTCCCCGCCATAGAAAAGACCTGCAGTGCCAATATTGACACCACTTCCAGTACTGCTACCGCTGCCACTGTCATCACTTGGATTCTGCGACCAGTACTGGATTCCCAAATTCTTTGTATCTTCCGAATTGATTTCAATAATCAGCGCTTCCAAGCGGATCTGGCTAGGATGCTCCATTTCGAGCATATCCAAAACGCTATCGCTATGGGCATATAAGTTAGTAGAAAGGCCGCTATTTCCTACATCCCCGCTAGAAGAAGAGGAGGAACTGCTATTTCCTTCCCCCAAGTACAACTGTGCCATACGAACAGCCATATCATGTTCATATTGGTTCTTTACCTTGCCACGAAGAAGAATTTTATCTTTTATCATCTGCACTTTGACACCCGGATATCCGATGGCTTGCTGGATGGCCTGGGCTGTCCCCTGATCTTCACTGGAAACGTAGACGCTATATTCCTTCCGCTCTCCATTGGACCACACAATGAGAGACGTAGAGCCGGCTTTCTTACCCACCAAGAGATAGTCATTGTGGGACAAGAGCTGCACATCGGCAATTTCCGGATTTCCCACTGCCAGACGGGTGATGTTTGGTGATTCTATATATTTCGATTCATTAAGATTCACACTGAGCGGTGTGGCTGCGGCGGCCACGCCTGTGCCCAGCATGCAAGCGGTCACCAGGAGGCCCAATCGTTTCATTATTTTATTCATTATCAATACCCCCTGCTTACATTGGTACCACGAATCACTTCTACGCCCGATACACCGCCGGAATTGCCGGACGAAATGGATACGGCCGGTGCTGGCGCACTTGGTGCACTAGGCTGCGGAGCCGGTGTATAGGCCGGTGCAGAGGGAGCTTGTGCCTGTGCTTTTGGCATAGGAATCACATAGTAGGAAACAGAATCCGATTCCGCCATGGCTGCTTCGTATGGGCGGAGCAGAAGCTGCAGCTGTCCCACTTGCTGGGATGCTGCCAACTTTGCTGCTTCATAGGGCGTCAAAGCCACGGTCACCACCGCTGGTGTACCTCCCGAAGAGGCATCACTGGACGGTCTCGGCGTAGTATCCGCTATATTTTTTCCATTTTCATCTTTCTTTACTTGACGAGCTGGCTGTGGAGCCATGCTAGTCTTATTCACTGCCAAAATCAGCACATCTTTCAGAATGGTACGAGAAGCAATACGGTTTTCTCCATCTTTATCACTGATGAGAAGAATATCCACCTTATCACCCGGCTTAGCAAAACCAGCCACACCGGTCACATCATTGACAGCAAAGGAAATAGCTCGCATGCCTTTCGGAATAAGCCCATTGAACCCAGTAACGCTGGACGGATTGACCTTTCTTGTGGTGATCATGTCGCCAGCAAAAATAGCCACTGAAGCAGGCTTTCCGACTACTGCCGACTTATCAGTCAGTGCCCCCTGGGGTACCAAGTTCTGCGGTACCGCCGAGGCTTTAATCATATCATCGGTGATAATGGTACGAGGCTGGATATCCACCGACGCCTCAATGACCGGCACCAAGTCGTTCACCGCCGTTTCTTCTTTCTTCTCTTCCTTTCCCCCCAGGAGAGACGAAAGCACGCTGTAAATCACAATAAATACAATCACTGCCAGCAAGGTACAGAGCAGTAAAATTTTCCGCGGAGACATTTTCTCTGCGGCTGCTGCTATTTTTTGAAGTAGTTTCAATGAAATCCCCTCTCTTGTGATCTTGGGCTACCATTTGTATCACAGATAACTAAACAAGTAGGAATCGTTACCTGTTTTTTTAGAACAACAATCAAATTCTTGTCGATTTCCGTTCTATAGTTATCTATGAATTTCGATTCTTTATATTTGTTCCTATTTTACCATACCCTTTTTTCCAATTCCATATATCCGCCCCCTATTTTTCCATATTCTCTTAGAATATTTTTATAGTTAGTGTTGTGGGTTGTTAGTTGTTGGTTGCTTGGATTATCATCAGACAATAAAAAATGCGGCGCTTCCAAATATTGTGCGCCGCTACCACCATTTCTCACTTCTAACTGCCTTTATAGCACCACAAAAAGGCACAGCTTCCGCTTTTGTTTTTGACTTCTATCTGGAGAAACCAGGGAATCAGGCACCAGCACATTTCACGGTTCATGTCGCAAAGCGGCTAAACTTCGTGCTACGGTTTGTCGTCCAAGAGAGTCTCGTATAGCAAGTGCTTGTAAAAAGCGGTTACTGTACCTATTTGTTTTTTTGTACTCATTGGCTCCTCTTATGGCCACTTGGAGGAGGGAAAGTAAAAATAAGACTTCGGATATCCACCGTCCCTTCTGTCCCTTCCTGCGCTCTTCTTCTCCATGGATAAAATTTAAAGAAGATCCCAAGTCGTTTCAGAAGTTTCGGTTCGCGAGAGAAGCCGTATTTTCCTTTCCAATACGTACTATTGAAAGAAAAATCGTTATTACAAATCTTGCGAAATGTATTTCAAATTTTTCCTTCTGGTAATAAAATCGGAAAAATTTCCATTTTTACACGATTTGAAAAAAATTTTTTCTTTATTTTTTTACCAGCCGTACACCTTTCAAATCATGAAATCTTGCAAAGGCTACATTTCTCCAATTATTTTCATCTGCAGACAAGCCATATCCATATTGATGTAACCCGGTTAAATACAACCACTTTAAAGAGTCGTTTGGTGGCACCTGCTCAATTAGCATTACCTTGTTTTGTTCTCTTAATTGAGCGGCTTGACAAAGTACCTCTTCCTCATATTGATATTGTTGTGAAAACCACCAAAGGGTTGTAGAAAATGTAAAGGAAAAATATACAGCAGCCAAGGCATAATTGATGTTCTGATTTTCTTTTAAAATATTGATATTTTCTTTTCTTGCCACATATGCCATAGAAAAGGTGGCAAGAATAGCAAAAATAAGGCCAGGAAATAGGCTTCGATTGGGAAATTCTGGAGCAAATAGCATAATCAAATCAAACAATATACTATTGATTGCCAAAAACAAAATAAACGAACTATATTTTTTCCCACAATTCAAATTTTTCCATTTATTCTTTAACAAAAAAGCTTTTACCAGATAAAACCAGAGAACAGACTGCAGCAGAACACTAAACCATATAACCACCAATTTTTCAGAAGTCACTCCGAAATTTTCTATTGATTCTCCGCTATCAGAAATACGCAAGAAATTTCCCGGTGCCAGCATGAGCAAACCGTAGCCAAGGGTAAGTCCTAGAAAACCGGTCAGCATCCAAAGTTTTCCTTTGCCTTTTCGATAGGCCCACAAAATATAGAAGAAGTCGAAAAGCCCAATCCAGCAGATGGTATTTTCATTAGAATTTCCTGCCAAGAGTCCCAAAGGAAACATGGCCCAAGTGAGCCATTTCTTTTCTATTTCCTCTCCCCCACTCATATAGTGCCGGATATAGGGCAGCAAGAATAGCAGTAGAAACACCATGGGGAAGAGATAATTGCAGGACCCATCGGTCCAGATGAAAACGCCTACGAAGTTGGCATGGAAAGCCCAGAGGCAGAAGAAAATAAGAGCGGCTTCTTTGGCAGAGAGGTTCCTGGTGACTTTCCCGCCCCGAGCGATCCATTGGATGCAAAGCACCAGAAGGACCGTAGTCAAGGAGACGGCTACATTGAATACCATCCGTGGCATCCATAAGAAAAACATGGCCAGTGCTTGGGCCACGACACGTCCCCCCCAGGTCATGAAATAGGAGTAGGTAGAAACGGCAATGTCGGAAAAGCTGCTGATTTGCCGCGCATTTTCTGACAAAGGTTCATACATGGAGTGGCCTTCCCACATAAAAGAATAGAGATAATCATCGCCGATGGAACGGTGAGTCAAGCAATTTAGGATAAAAATAACACCAAATATACCAAGATAGGCGAGGCATAATTTCTTATTTTCAATGAGTTTCATAGGTACTCCTCATATTTCATTACATTTCGATAAATTTTTCGCATTTCTATTATACGTAACAAGGAACTAATCGTACAATCCCTTTTCTCGATTTCTCTTTCTTTTTTTGCTATAATACAGACAGGAAAGGCGGTGGTGCCATGTATCGAATCAAGACTTGGGAAGAGTTAACCATTCAGGATAATTTCCTATTTCAAAAGGTCATGCAGAACAAGCGAATCTGTAAACATCTCATTGAGCTGATTCTCCAAATCAAAATTAAAGATATTTCTTTTCCAGAGACAGAGAAGTCCATGGGGTCGCGCTATGACAGAAAGAGTATCCGCTTGGATGTGTATGTGGAGGATGAAGCCGGTCGTGTGTTTGATATCGAAATGCAGTGCACCGATGGCCACGATGACGCACTGGCGAAGCGCACTAGGTATTATCAAGGATCCATCGATATGGATTTGCTGGAAAAAGGACATATATATGAGGAACTAAAGCCTACCTTTATTATTTTTATCTGTACCTTTGACCCTTTCCGCCAAGGACTTCCAATGTATACGTTCCGAAATCGTTGTATCGAGCAAGAAGGACTGGAGCTGGGTGACCAGACTACCAAGTTATTCTTAAATTGTAAAGGGAATAGTGATACCATCGATCCGGATATTGCGGCTTTCCTGCGGTATGTGGATGGCAAATCTGCAGAAGGCGCTTTTGTAAAACAAATTGATAAAGAATTGATTCACGTAAAAAGACATGATGAAACGAGGCGAGAATATATGACATTAGCTATGGAAATGGAACGAATGAAAAAAATTGTCAGTCAAGAAGCGAGAGAAGAGGGCAAAGCAGAAGGCAGAGTGGAAGGAGCTACTGAAACGACAAAAACCATTGCAAAAGAGATGCTTCTTAAAGGAATCGCCATAGAAGTAGTTTCTTCTTGTACTCATCTTCCTGTAGAACAATTACAAGAAATAGCCAAGGAAACCCATTGATTCAACTATCTATGCGGTGATACCGCTATGGAAACATAAGTACTAGAGATACGCTGATTTAATCATGGTTTCCCTTAGGAAAATCTTCCAACTAAAACAAAAAGGGAACCTTTTATTATACTCCCCCATGTATCAGAAAAAGTGCCACTGTGGTCAATGCAAAGTATGGACCATAGGCGAAGGCGCTTTTTCTTTTTTTCTTTTTCAAAAGAAGCAAGATACCGGCCACTAGGCCGCCAAAGACCATGCCCAAGCAAACCACAGAAAGTAGCTGCTCGGTGCCTAACCAAAGGCCCAGGGCTGCTACCAGCTTTACATCGCCGCCGCCCAAAGCCCCGCCGGAGAGGACCGCTAAAAGGAAGAATACGCCGCCACCCACTACAGCCGCGATGCCATGATTGATGGCAGTTTCAGGAAATACCAGACACCACGCCAGTCCACCAAGAGCAAAAGGAATCATCATGTCATCAAAGAGGCAATATTGCTCAAAGTCGGTCACAGTCATCAAAAGCAGCAACGCCGTAGCAAATAGGAAAAATAGAATTTCTGGCAAAGAACCTTTCCAGCACAGCCAAAGACCACTTCCTGTGAACAAAATGCCCAAAATCCACTTTCTATATTTTTTTCTTTTTTTTATGTTATTGGGAAACGTCAGAATGTCTTTCCTTTTTTCGTAAAGTTGGTCGATCCATTGGGAACCATAGCGCACCAAAAGAAACGCTATAATGACAGTAAGTAAAATCATGATAGAAAATGTGATAGTCATCGGATTCTCCTTGTTATCTATTGTTAGTTGTTGGTTGGTAGTTGTTGGTTGTCTGGCACCAAACAACTAACAACCAACAACTACCAACCGTTTTCTCTCATTATACCTATCTCAGAAAAAAGTCACAAATAAAAAGGCCGAGAATTTTCTAAGAAGAATTCTCGACCTTTTTATTTTATGAAGTAGCTGACTGCCTACTGCTAATTAATTAGTGGGTGGTCATTCATTCCATACAGCTTGTGTATCTATCTCAAAATAGCACATAAATGTATGACTCAATACCGCCAAGATTTAAACAAGTTTTGGCAAATATCCTCGCATCGAAATTTTTTATAAAAATGGGTATTGGGGCGCTTCCAAATTTTGCGCGCCCCTTCCACCACTACGCACTCCGCACTACTCACTACGCACTTTTCTCAAAAAAGTAAATGAAAATCAGCCACTAATTACATTCCATATTTCACACGAACAAAAATCACAACCACGGTCAGAAGGAATGTCAGTGCCATAATGGCAAAGTCTTTTCCTTTTGGTGCCACGCTTTCCATGAAGGTACGCTGAGCGCCGCCGAAGCCGCGGAGTTCCAACGAAAGGGCCATCACTTCGCTTCGCCCCAGGGAACGGAGCATCAACGGACGGACAATAGACATATACCGTTTCACTTGTTTGAAGAAATTTCCTTTCACCGCCAAGCCTCTGCAAGCCTGTGCTTCGGCTACGGCTTTATTTTCTTCAATGAAATCAGGAATAAAACGAAGGCCCGCGGTGAACATGAAGGCGTATTCGTAAGGCACTTTCAACTGCCGCACCATGGACGCGGTTAGGTCCTGCAGTTTCACGGTCATCAGGAGGTAAATGAAGATGATGGTCATGCCCAGCATACGAAGGGCTGCCACGATGCATTCTTCTTGACTGCCTCCACCGATATATTCCACCAGTCCCAGGAAGGCTGCGAAAATGCCGAGCATCACCAGGGCTTTGATATTTTTCAAAAGTTCACCAGAGACTGCCAAAATGAGAAGTTCCAACACGCAGAGGTAGCCCAGACTTTCCGGTTTCTGCAGCACAATGGCCCATACAGCGGTGCCAAAGGTGAGAAGAATTTTTGTCAAAGGAACCAGATTTCTCATTTGATGACGCCTCCTTTCAATTCATACACAGCCCGACAAAAAGCATTCATATCTTTGCAATAGGGGCTGCCGGGGAGTTTTCTTCCCAGCAAAACCGACGGCGGATAGGCCAGGCCCCAATCTTCCGGCCGGTTGGCAGCGGAGAACAGTTCTTCCGGCTTGCCATCAAAGGCCACATGGTGGTTGGCAATGACAATGACCCGATCACAGTTTTTCGCCACGATATCCATATCATGGGTCACCAGAATGATGGTGATTCCTTTTTCCTTCAGCTTTTCCATAAGCTCCATGAGACGCTGCTTTTCTCGTCCGTCCTGGCCGCTGGTTGGCTCATCCAGTACCAGGTATTCGGTTTTCATAGCCAGTGCCGAAGCGATAGCCACCCGCTGCTGGTCGCCCCGGGAAAGAATACGCGGATACTGGTCGGCCATCCCGGTGGTATCTGTATCTTTCATGGCCTGCTCCACCGCTTCGTCAAGCTCTTCGCCCCGCATGCCCTGCTGGTAAGGGCCGAAGGCTATTTCCTCTCGCACGGTGGGCATGAACATCTGCCGGTCCGGTTGTTGAAATACGTAACCAATAAAGCGACTTCTATCGGACGGTTCTTCTTTGGTCACATCGGTGCCGTCATACCGAACGATTCCTTCGGTGGGCTTTTCCAGACCAGTCAAAAGGCGGGTCACTGTGGTTTTCCCGCTGCCGTTTCGTCCGGTCACGGCGATACATTCTCCTTGTGCAAAGGACAAGGAAATATCATCCAACACGATAGGCAGATTTTTTCCATACCGGAATGTGACATCACATAATTCAAGCATCGTTTCTGCCTCCTTCAAAAGAACGAACCACCGATTTTTCGGCTTCTGCAATATTCAAAAATGGAGTATCAAAAGAAATCCCCACTGACTCCAATTCCAACTGGGCTTTGTACATATCCGGAATGGCTTCCTGGTACACATTTTCATCGTACATGTACCGCATGACTTTTTCCGGTGTGCCCTGACTGATGATTTCTCCCTGGTTCATAAGAACGAATTTGTTTGCATAAGGCAGGGCGGCTTCCAGATGGTGTTCTGCCACAATGACGGTGAGTCCTTCTTTCTGGTTCAGCTCCCCGACCATTTCATAAAATTCCCGAATCCCTTCCGGATCCAAGGCGGAGGTCGGTTCGTCAAAAATCAATACCTGCGGTTCTTCCGCCAGCACGGCAGCGGTCACCAATCGCTGGCACTGGCCGCCGGACAAAGTGGAAACTTTCCGCTCTTCCAGTCCATCCAAGTGGACTTTCGCCAAAGCTTCTTTGGAGCGACGGCGAATTTCATCGGGCGGAAATCCATGATTTTCCAACGTGAATGCCATTTCTTCCCCTACGGTCATAGTGACAATCTGGGCTTTATAGTCCGAAAGAATGACGCCGATAGACGATGCCAGGTCGGCGATGGTGTGCTGTGTCACCGCTTTTCCATCGGTAAATACCATGCCTTCCATGGTGCCCCCATAGTAATGAGGAATGGCGCCGGCCATAGCCATGAGGAGACTGGTTTTACCGGCTCCGTTCGGTCCAGTGATTACAAAGAAATCGCCTTTTTCAGCGGCCAGAGATACATCTTTCAAAGCCGGCGCAGTGGAAAATGGATAGGTGTAAGTCAAATGTTCCACACTGATCACACCGTCTTGGGATTGTTTCAAATCATAGGCGCTATGGTCGCTGTCTTCCACATCCGATTCGGCCATGTAGTGCATGGATTTGAACAGGCGAAGGGCTGGGAAATACAGGAAAGGCGTGATGATCCCATTGCCGATACCAATGAAGAACACCATGGGCAGCATACCGTACAGGTATACTTTCAGCGGAATCCCCATAACCAAGGTCAAAATGGAAACGAAGGTAAAACCTGATACCAAAGTGGTCACAAAACCAGCAATGGCCGGGCGAAGGGAAAATTTTCCGATTTTGATAGGCGGCACTGCATGGGCAAAGAACCCAGCCACATAGGCACCGAAAAATTCAGAAGCAAAATCGCCATAAGGAAAGGCGGATTTACTGGTAAATACTTCCATCAACGCCGCCACCATGCAAATGCCTAAGCACTGTTTATAGGTCGGCTTAGTCAGAAGGATGGCAACCACGTAAGTGGCAATCATCCAGTTCGGCGTGAAGCCTGCCACAGACGGAGACACCAGGTGCAGCAGCATACCGATGGCCAGCATCAAGGTAGAAATAGTCAGCCAGCGGAAACGTCCCCCTCTCGCTTTGATAAAGACTAGTTTGGATACATCTTTCACTTGCTCCATCACTGATTCCTCCTTTGAATGTCAGTGACTGGTAGACTGGTGACTTGTGACTGGGAGCCAATTATTTTCCCAGTCACAAGTCACTAGTCACGAGTCACTTTGTATACAACAAAAAATCCTTTCATCCACTCTGCATAACGCAAAGGGACGAAAGGATTCACATTCCGCGGTACCACCCTAGTTGGTCATAGACCCAACTCGTATCTATAACGGAAGATCTCCGGCGCACCCTACCCCACATTGGCTCAGATGGCACCTCACAGGCCCATTCACATAGCTGGCTGCACCGGACTTGCACTATCCGCCGGCTCCCTGAAACAGCTCCTCTATCCTACTCTTCCTGATCAAAGGCTTTCTTTTATTAATTCGGATTATAGCATGAGACAATGGCGGTGTCAAATAAAAGGAGTAAAAAGGTTAGCCCTGCGGGCAGCTTATACTCTAATATACGGCCAGTGTCATTTGAACCATTACCAAAAGTGTCAAGGTTATAAAAGGTTATGGGGATACCGTTTTCCCATAACCCTTTATAACCTTTATAACCTTTTTAACCCTTTGCCTTTTCGTTACACTGGTCTGTTAGAAATAAGAAATCATATGAACTATAACCCGCCCGAAGGGCTAACCATTAAACAAATGCGGCGCTTCCCAATTATGATGCGCCGCCACCAACATTCCTCATTCCTAATTTCTCATTCCTCATTATTAACTGCCTTTATGTACCACCAACTGCGGATAGGGGATATCGATTCCTGCTTTATCGAAGGCTTCTTTTACTTTGATGTACAGTTCGTTTTGGGCTTCGAAATATTTCGTCCGGTCTACTGATGCACGGACGTAGATACGAATGGAAGAATCAGCCATACCGCTCACGTAGACCACCAATTTTTCTTTGTCCACCACATAGGGGTCTTCGGTGAAAAGTTGTTTCAAAAGAGCCACGCACTGAGACAGATTGGTGTCGTAGCCCACATCGAGGGTCATTTCTACATTGCGGATATCATTGGCAGAAAAGTTCTTGATCACCTTACTGGTTAGGGAAGAATTCGGAATCACGATTCGCTGATTTCCTAGTGTAGAAAGCATGGTGTACATGATGCTGATGTCCGTCACCGTGCCCTGGTTGGCATCCACCTGGATATAGTCCCCCACTTGGAAGGGGCGGAAAATAAGAATAAAAATCCCGGACGCCACATTGCCGATATTGTCCTTCAGCCCCAGGCCAATGGCAAGACCAATGCCGCCGAAAGCAGCAGCCAACGTGCCGTTTCCAATGCCCGCCGTTCCCAAGGCCACAATAGCCACGATGGCCAAGCAGAAGAAAAAGATGATTTCTTCAATAAAAGTTTTCGCCGATGGGTCAATGTTACTCTTCGTCAGGATGTGATCCACCGCCCGACGGATGTACCGGCAAATGATATAGCCCACAATGAAAATGATGATGGCTTCCACAAAATCGATGCCTCGCGTCAAAGCAAATTCTTTAATGCCATTCATGACACGGGCGGTGATAGATAGTTCATCGGTCACCACTTTGGTGACAACGTTTGGTTCCATGTGATACTCCTTCTTATCATTTCTTATGCAATCGCTTTGGTAAAAATGCGTAGTGCGTAGTGCGTAATG
>DBLC01000066.1:0-6927 GCA_002297935.1 Dialister sp. UBA734 | reverse complement strand
GCACAATTCATATAGCGCCCCCTATTTTTAATTTATATGATAGTCAATATATCTTAAAGGCTCAATTCATTGTAACATTGTAAAATAATCCATTCAAGTTTTGCCATATATAAAAAGATCAAATCCAATATGATTGAATTTGATCTTTTTGTGTCATGTATGATTTTTTCTTATAAACAGGGGTATTGGGGCGCTATACAATTTGATGCGCCCCTTCCACCATTACGCACTACGCACTTCGCATTACACACTCAGTCAGCTACGGCTTTTTCCCCTGCGGCAATGATATTTTCAATCACCATAGTGGTAGTGACGCTGCCCACACCGCCTGGTACAGGGGTGATGGCACCGGCCACTTCGGCTACGGCTTCGTAATCCACATCGCCTACGGTTTTTCCTTCTACCCGGTTGATGCCTACGTCAATGACGGTGGCTCCCGGTTTCACCATGTCCGCGGTGACACAGTTCGGATGGCCCACAGCGGCCACCAGGATGTCGGCTTCTTTGGTGATCTCTGCCAGGTTCTGGGTGTGAGAATGGCAGATATTCACAGTAGCATTCTTATTGAGAAGCATAATGGAAACCGGTTTCCCGATCACATTGCTTCGGCCGATAACCACCGCTTTTTTCCCATCCAAGGAAACGTGGTAGTAATCCAAAATCGCCATGACGGCTCTCGGGGTGCAGCCAAAGAGACCTGCCTTCCCCGCAAAGAGACGGCCTGCATTGGTTTCGGTCAGTCCGTCCACGTCTTTGTCTGGATTCATAAGGGAAATAATTTTTTCTTCGCTGATTCCTTTCGGCAGCGGCATCATCATGAGAATTCCGGTGATTTCCTTATCATTGCTCAGGTCTGTCACAAGATTTCCCAGTTCTTCTTCGGTGATATCATCGGATTCACGGAAGATTTCTGCTTCGATACCATAGCCTTTGGCTACTTTCTGCATGAACGACGCATACATAGCAGAAGGTTTGCTGCTACCTGCCAGAATGATCGCCAGTTTCGGCTCATAATCCTTATTTCTAAGGGCTTCCAACCGGGCTTCCAGTTCTTTCTTCAAGGAAGCGGCTGTTTCTTTTCCGTCTAAAATGATTGCCATATCAGAAGAGCCCCGTAATATTTCCGTCATCATCTACATCGATTCGTTCGGCAGCCGGACGTTTCGGAAGGCCAGGCATGGTCATGACTTTGCCGGTCAAGATGACAACAAATCCTGCGCCAGCGGCAATGCGTGCTTCTCTGACGTGGAGAGTGAATCCGGAAGGTGCGCCCAGTTTGGTTGGGTCATCACTGAAAGAAACCGGTGTCTTGGCGATGCAGACCGGCACATTGGCAAAGCCCATTTCTTCGATGTGCTTCAATTCTTTGGCAGCCGCCGGATCGTAGGCTACGTCAGCCGCTCCATAGATTTCTTTGGCAATGGTTTCAATCTTTTCTTTCAAGGACAGGTTCAGGTCATAGAGGGTGTGATACTGAGAACCCTGGTCAATGGCAGCCAGCACTTTTTCGCCCAGTTCCAGACCGCCCTTACCGCCGTCAACAAAGACAGTGGATTCCGCCACAGCCACACCTGCTTCGTTGCAAGCGTCTTCGATGACTTTCTTTTCTTCTGGAGTATCAGACGGGAACATGTTCAGTGCCACTACGATGGGCAGGCCAAATTTCTTCAGGTTGGAAATATGACGCATCAGGTTCGGCAGTCCTTTCTTAACGGCTTCCGGATCTGATTCGGTCAGTTCATTCTTCGCTTTGCCGCCATTCATCTTCAGTGCACGGATGGTAGCTACCAGTACAGCAGCGTCTGGTTTCAGACCAGCGAAACGGCACTTGATATCCAGGAATTTTTCGGCTCCCAGGTCAGCACCGAAACCAGCTTCGGTGACCACATAATCTGCCAAGTGCAGAGCAGTCTTTGTAGCCAGTACAGAGTTACAGCCATGGGCAATATTCGCAAATGGACCGCCATGGATGAAGGCCGGTACGTGTTCCAAGGTCTGTACCAAGTTTGGCTTCAGCGCATCTTTCATAAGAGCTGCCATAGCCCCTTCGGCGTGAATATCGCCGGCAGTGACAGGCTGGTTGTCATAGGTGTAGCCAACGATAATCTTAGCAAACCGTTCTTTCATATCCCGGATAGAGCCAGCCAGGCAAAGGATCGCCATCACTTCGGAAGCTACGGTGATGTCGAAGCCCCCTTCTCTCGGTACGCCATTGGGATGGCCGCCCAGGCCCACCACGATGTGACGAAGCACACGGTCGTTCATATCCATGACACGGTTCCATACCACGCGGCGCGGGTCGATGCCAAGTACATTGCCCTGCTGGATGTGGTTATCTACCATAGCGGCCAACAGGTTGTGCGCTGCGGTGATAGCGTGGAGATCGCCAGTAAAGTGAAGGTTAATATCTTCCATCGGTACTACCTGGGAATATCCGCCCCCAGCAGCACCGCCTTTGATACCCATACAAGGTCCCAGAGATGGTTCACGGAGACAAATCATGGTTTTCTTGCCCATTTGTGCCAATGCCTGCCCCAGACCTACGGTGGTGGTGGTTTTCCCTTCCCCCGCCGGGGTTGGAGAAATAGCCGTGACCAGAATCAGCTTGCCCTGCGGCTTGTCAGCCAATTCTTTGGTGAGTTTCAAAGAAACTTTTGCTTTGTAATGACCATAGTTTTCCAGGTCTTCTGCAGGAATCCCAATCTGTGCCCCAATTTCTTCGATTGGTTTCATTTCTGCCTTTTGTGCAATTTCAATATCACTTAACATCTCTGATCTCCTTTCAAAATGACGGAACCAGTCAACTCCCTGCCTTCCGTAAAAGAAACAGAATATACGTGTATTATATCATAGAGATGATTTCACTTGTGACACTTTCTTTGCAAAAAGGGTATTATTTTTATGACCTCTTCGGCAGCATACTCTTTTCATACAGATTGTCTAAAGGTTATGATTCTGCTGATGACTTCTGCAACACTTGCTTTTCATATAGCTAGTCTAAAGGTTATAATTCTGCTGACCGCTTCTTTCTAACAAAGAAAAATACCGCTATCGTCAAGGTTATAAAGGGTTATGGAAATAGAGTCATAACCTTTTATAACCTTGATAGTAGCGGTATTTTCTTTTTGTTGCTAAAACAGAATCAGCAGAATAATAACCCTTTCACTAAGCCCTGTAAATATCAGTTGCTTCCAACGAAATCAGCATCATCATAACCTTTTACCAACCAATCGCTTACATGCCAACTGTCTCAACCATTATCGGAGAAATGCACTTTCACCGTATCTCCCTTTCTGACTTTCGCCCCGATACCCGGCGCCTGTTTATCCGCAAAGCCACTGCCTTCGGGTTGGAAGCCCAGGCCGGCTTTGGTGAGCCATTCTCCTACATCACGGAGGGACCAGCCGGTGAAGCTGGGGAGGTAGAATTCTTTTTCCGATTCTCCCGGAAGTTTCGGTTTATAGGTTTCGATGTCCTTGCTGACAGGGGTGGCGTGGTTATCGCTGTCCTCCAAGGTGGGAACGCCCAGGTAGCGCATGATTTGGGTCATGGCTTCTTTGAAAACTGGCGCAGCCACCTGGCCGCCGTAGTAAGAACCTCTTGGTGTATCCAGCACCACCAGACAGATGGCCTTCGGGTCTTCGGTGGGACCGAAACCGCAGAAGGAAGCGATATGTTGGCTCTTCAGGTAGCCCCCATGTTCGGCATCAATCTTCTGGGCCGTCCCAGTTTTCCCTGCCATATGGTAGCCAGGAATCCGGGCATTGCTGCCGCCCCCTTCGGACACTTCTTTTTCCATCATGTCTTTCACTTCGTCAGCCACTTTCTGACTGATCGGTTCACCGCTTTCTTCTCGTTTGGTTACTTGGTAATCACTACCGTCGGCTTCTTTGATGGACGCAATGATATGGGGTTTCACCATTTTGCCCCCATTGGCAATGGCACTATAGGCTTGCACCATTTGGAGCGGCGTGACTGCAATCCCCTGTCCGATGGACATGGTAGCCACATCGATGGCCCGCATTTCTTTCGGGTCAAAGAGAAGCCCTGCCCCTTCGCCGGGCAGCTCGATGCCTGTCGGTTTCCCGAAGCCAAATTTCTTGGCGTACTCCGTCAAGGTATCTCCGCCGGTTAGAAGGCCCACATGAGCAAAACCGGTATTGATGGACCATTTGATAATATCCACCAACCGCACATCACCGTAGGATTCTTCATTCCAATTTTTGATTTCATGGCCCGATGCCCACACGGTGCCTGGGTCGTGCCACACACGGGACGTGTCATAGGTACCAGCCGACAAAGCCGTAGCGGCTACAATGGGCTTGAACGTAGAACCCGGTTCGTAAATATCTACCACGGCTCTATTTTTAAACTGTATTTCATTGGCCTTTTCAAAATGATTCGGGTCATAGGACGGTCTATTTCCTAAGGCCAGGATATCCCCGGTCTTCGGATCCATGACGATAATGATGCCCCCACTGGCGTGGGTGTTTGCCATGGCCCGATCCAGGGCCCGTTCCGCATAAAACTGGATATTCTGGTCGATGGTCAAATACACCGATTTTTCCTTTTTCGCTTTGAACGGTGCCAAAGCAGATTTCAGAATCGGATGGCCTCTGGCATCTGTTAAAATGGTCTGCCGTTCCTGGCTGCCTCGAATCAGCGAATCCAAAGACATTTCGAGTCCATCGAGCCCTTTGTCATCAATACCTACAAAGCCAAGTACATTGGCCGCCATCTGTCCATTGGGATAGAATCGGCGGCTTTCTTCTACAAAAGCAAAACCCTGCCATTTCTTGCTGTCGATGAGACCATGGACCTTTTCATAATCTTCTGGGTCCATGGTGCGCTCGAGCCACACAAACCGGGTATCCCGGGAAAGAAGTTCTCGGAGGACGCTTTCTTTCTTATGGAGCAGCGGAGCCAGTTCCTTTGCCGCTTCTTCCGGCGATACATTCATGGTGCCCGGGTCTGCATAGAGAGACTTCACCATAATGGAAAAGGCCATTTCCTTGCCATTTCGATCAAAAATGGTGCCTCTAGGGGAATACAATGTCTGGGCTCCTTCGGTCTGGTTGAGAGCCATTTCCTTATACTGCGAGCCTTCGATGATTTGCACATAAAATAGCCGAATGCAGAGAAGGGCCACGATACCAACGATGCACTTTAGGACCACAAACCCACGCTGGCGCAGGATCGTCCGAGGATTTCGTCTCTTCATGGTTCTCTTCTCCTCTTATATCTAAGCGCCGCTTCATGGATGGCCCCTTCTTCGTTGGGAAGATTGCCGGACTGCACCCGAAGGAGCAAATTATTCATCCCGTCCGCCACCTGCGGAGCCAGTATCTTCGGCACGTCCTTGTCATACTGGAGTTCTTTCGTGGTGACCGGCATGGCCAAAGCCAAATCCGCCATGTAGTGGCCAAATGCTTCATGGCCTTCTGTAGCCGATAACGGACGACCGCAGCCAATGATATCGGCTTTCCCCAAATCGGTCATTTCCACGATGGCGTCTTTCATGGCCTCACTGGAAGGAAATACTTTTTCCCGTGCCATCTGACGCACCCATTTCCGGGCATCCGCTTCCGGCGAATTGGCAAAGAAGTGGAAACGCATGTGATTTTCCACCAGCCACACTACGGAATGAGAAAAATCAGCCGGGCGGCGCCAGCGTTTCATGATGTCCGCCGTCATCTGGGCGCCTACTTTATCATGCCCATAATCGGTGAGTTTCCCATTTCGCACGGCCCGCACACCAGGAAGTCCTTTCGCCACATCATGGAGCAAAGCAGCCCAGCGGTTCACCAATGTAGGCTGCGATGCTTCCAGCACGGCCAGGGTATGATACCAGCCGTCAAACTTATGAAATTCCTTCTGCTGCGGCAAGCCCACCAAATGATGAAGTTCCGGCAAAATCGCCACGTCTGTGTAGGTTCCATTTTCCTTGATGCGGCACGAACAATCGGCGAGTCCCGTCCGCACCATCAAATCAAAGCCTCTCGCTGCATGAGGCGCCACAATGAGCCGATCCACTTCGGACCGCACCCGTTCCAAGGACAATCCTTTCACTCGTTCAAAAGCACTAGCCATGCCGTCTACCAGCGATGGATCGGCCAGAAAATCCAGCTGCCCCACGAAGCGGCAAGCCCGAAACAGCCGAAGTGCATCTTCAGAGAACCGCTCCTTCGCGTCGCCTACCGTACGAAGCCGCTTCTTCGCCATATCTTTGGCGCCCTGGAAATAGTCGTACAAATGACCGCTGGCATCCAGTGCCATGGCATTAACCGTGAAATCCCGGCGCATCAAATCTTCTTCCAGGGTATCCGCAAAAGAAATCTCCTGGGGCCGGTGGGCATCCTGTCCGTACACTTCGCTCCGGAACGTGGTCACTTCGTAGTTTTCCTGTCCTACCACCACAATGACCGTACCAAACCGCCGTCCGCCCCCGTCGATGGCTTTCCATCCCTCTGAGGCTGCCACCCGAAGCGTATCTTCCGGACGGGCCGAGGTGGTAATATCCCAATCATGGGGCACCTTCCCCATCATCAGATCCCGCACGCAGCCGCCTACCACATAGCCTTCAAATCCTGCGTCTTCCAAGGCCAAGAGAATCTGCCGAGCCCCAGGATCCAGCTTTTCTGCCCGTTCTTCATCACACAAATCCGAAAAATTTCTTTTACCAAAATATGATGTCACTGTGTCTAGTAAGCTCATGGGGATTCTCCTTTCGTTGTGAGTTAGCGGTTGGCAGTTAACGGTTAACGGTTGACGGTTGACGGTTAATGACGCTTGATTACGTTTTATTATACTACGTGTGGGATAAGGTGACTAGTGACTGGTGACCAAGGACTAGTATCTAGTAGCTAGGCACTAGGGATTAGAAAATTCCAAATTTCGCTAGTATTGAAAAATGCGTAATGCGAAGTG
>DBLC01000057.1 GCA_002297935.1 Dialister sp. UBA734 | reverse complement strand
ATTAAATCAGCGTTTCCTTAATGTCATGTTTCACGTGAAACCTTTTATAGTGTACCAAATGATGTACCAATAAAGAAAAAGCACTTTCGAGAAGTCTCAAAAGTGCCGATCATAAGTGGTGCGCTTGGGGGGATTTGAACCCCCGACACATGGTTTAGGAAACCACCGCTCTATCCAGCTGAGCTACAAACGCATATATCAATATTATACCATGGGAGAGGAGTGGTTGGCAAAATATTTGATTGGTATAAAAGCTAGTTAATCAAAGGTTTTCAGGCTCCTCGGAATACGTAAGGTTCTCTGGTTTCACGAACTTGCCTATGGAATTTAGTATTACCTGGTAGAGGAGTTGTAATGGTATGAGGCTTTAAGCCCTTACCGCTGGTGACGCTGAGATTTCTCCACTCAGGGGCGCATCTCATTTCAATGCATCTATGACACCAAGCGCAAATACGACCGGTCGAAATGACGATAGAGATGATATCGCTTTTCTTAACAGTAGCATGGCACGGAAAGAGTGACTATCATTGGTATACATATCGCATAACCCTTTTTAACCTTGTCACTTGCCATAGGAGGACATGTTTCACAGAAGAAATCTGTAGAATCATACCCTTTATGACACCGTTTCCCGTGAAACATGACCGCAATCGCAAAAATTATCTTTTAAAAATCTTCCCATTTATATATAATAAGATTCAAAAGGAGGTGCTCTCATGGAAGATCGATATAGAAGTCGATTGGAGAAGGTGCGGCGGGAGATGGTGGCAGCTGGCATTCCGCAGATGATTGTGTCCGATGCGGCGGCGTTGTGGTATCTGACGGGAGAGACCATTCATCCTGGGGAACGATTGACCGTATTGGTGATTCAGCAGGAGAAGGTATGCTGGCTGCGAAATCGGCTATTTCCTTTGTACCATCAAACCGATGCTATCGAAGATATTTCCTTTGCGGACGGAGACGATGGCATCGCCCTTTTGGCCAAGCCGTTGGAGAAGGGCGTTTGCGGTGTGGACCAGACGTGGGCGGCCGGGTTCCTTTTGGCGTTGCAGGACAAGCGGCGGGACATTTCTTTTGTGAATGGTTCGTTCTTGGTAGATCAGGTGCGGGCCATTAAGGACAGCGAGGAAATAGACCTCATGCGGGAGGCGTCTCGTATCAATGACCGGGCCATGGAGCGGATGAAGCAATGGATCACAGTGGGGATGACGGAGAAGGCCTGTGCCGACAAGTTGCTGGCGGTCTATAAGGAAGAAGGGGCTGACGGATTTTCGTTTCCGCCTATCGTTTCTTTCGGTGCCCATGGGGCGGATCCGCACCACATGCCAGATGATACAGTGCTGTCTGAGCGGGATGTGGTGCTCTTAGATATTGGGTGCAAGAAAAATCACTATTGCAGCGACATGACACGCACCTATTTCATCGGAGAACCAACGGATGAGGAGAAAACGGTGCATCGGATTGTGGAGGAAGCGGGCCGATTGGCCGAAGCCATGGTGCGACCTGGTGTGGCGTTGAAAGATTTGGATAATGCGGCACGAACTTATATCGCAAAAGCAGGCTATAGGAAATATTTCACTCATCGGTTGGGTCATTTCATTGGCATCCGGGAACATGAAGCAGGAGAAGTCTCTTCCAATTCTCCGCTGGTAGCAAAACCGGGGATGATTTTTTCCATCGAACCGGGCATTTATCTGCCAGGAAAATTCGGCGTCCGCATCGAAGATTTGGTATTGGTCACGGAGGATGGAGTTGAAATTTTGAACCAGACGGTACGTGGGATGTAGCACAATAACCATGTGGTTCTGGCGGAGTCTTTGTGGCTCAAGAAACAATGTGGTGCATCCGCTGTCAGAGGGTTCTGTTGGCAAGACTTGTGTAGAGCCATGTTTCACGTGAAACTGTATCAAAAGGTTCTGGGACACCATTTGTGTTTGGTGCTTTTTGAGCGTTATTCCGCTATACAAAGGTTCTGTTAGCGAAAGTATGCCAACAGAACCTTACGACAGCGTTTCGCGTGAAACATGAGATTAGCGGAAGCATGGCAACAGAACCTTATGACAGCGTTTCACGTGAAACATGAAAGTAGCGAAAGCATGGCAACAGAACCTTATGATAGCGTTTCACGTGAAACATGAAACAAGCGAAAGGAAGGAAACATATATGATTACTATCAGAAATATGCAATTAGGCAGCGGTCGTCCGAAGATTTGCGTGCCTTTGGTATCCGATTCTTTGGAGGCTTTGGATAAAGAATGTGCTTCTTTGGTGAATTGCCCGCTGGATATGTTGGAGTGGCGGGTGGATGATTTGCTGAATATGGAAGGTCTCAACGTGACTTCCGATTTGGAGAAGGCCTATAAGACCATTCGTCAATATTTCCCCGACACGCCGCTTCTGACCACGGTCCGTACCAAGAGCCAGGGCGGCGCTCATAAGACGCCGGGCGGGGAATATATTTCCCTGCTGTCCCTCATTATTAATTCTCACTGGGCGGATATTCTCGATGTGGAGTACGGCCATGAACTGATGGATACGCGGGTTTTGATTAGCCAGGCGAAGGCCAAGGGGCTTACGGTGCTCATGAGTTATCATAAGTTCAAACGGGCTATGAGCGAAACCGAATTGATTGATACGCTGGAAAATATGAAATCTCTCAAAGCAGATATTTTGAAAATTGCCGTCATGCCTAAGACGCCAAAAGACACCGCCGCCCTTCTCTCCGCTGCTGCTCGCGTAAGCGAAGTGTACCCGGATACACCGATCATCACCATCGGTATGGGCGAAGTGGGGCAGCTCACTCGTATCGCAGGAAATACGCTAGGTGCACCGCTGACCTTTGCAGCAGGAAAAGAAGCCAGCGCACCGGGACAACTGACAGCAGCGGAAGTGAAGAGACTCTTTGATATCTTATATAAGTAAGTAGGTTTCACGTGAAACAGTTTTAAAAGGGTTATGATTCTACTGATTTTAGTGGAGTCATAATTTGCTAGTTCGTTTACATCCGGGGTATACTCTGTGATTTCTTTTGTTTCACATTATGAATATAAAAAAGAGGCAGGGTTATAAAAGGTTATGTCATTAGGGGAAATAAAATACCTTTGATTGTCAGGTTTCACGTGAAACGTAGAAGAAAAGGTTATTATTCTACTGATTTTGTCTGTGGCTTTTTTATCCATTCGCTTGCATCAGGGTTATACTCTGCGATTTCTTATATTTCACATAGTGGATATGTAAAAGAGACAAGGTTATAAGGGTTATCATCGCTAATGGCATAACCCTTATAACCTTGTCTCTTTTAGTTTGTGAAAAATGAATCTAGCGAAATCATAGAGTATAACCCTGACACAAGTGGACTAGCTAATCAAGAGTCTACCGAAATCAGCACAATAATAACCTTTCATGGATAGTGTCAAGTATTTTGTGT
>DBLC01000152.1:3879-4005 GCA_002297935.1 Dialister sp. UBA734 | reverse complement strand
CCAGCTTACTCATCTCCAAGAATCCCCTTCCTCTGGAAGGGGGTAGATACCGATGATACCGCTAGCATCCATCTGCTGGTTCGAGGAACCTTAGAACCCTTAGAACCTTCAGAACCTTTTCCGCCA
>DBLC01000152.1:3119-3823 GCA_002297935.1 Dialister sp. UBA734 | reverse complement strand
CGCTTGCGGTGTTCATGGCGAAGTATACCGCTAGTGCCTCCCCCTCTTGTGTTCTCCCCCGGGGGGGAGATAAGACGCTAGAGAAGTAATCAGTAAGAGGCACTTCGATTGCTACCGCCAGTCTGTTGGCCCCGCTTTTGCTTACTAGCGTTCTTTTATTTGCTCCAGCGATACTCTCCGCGTTCGTCATTCCGACCAACGTGGAGGAATCTTTGTGTTATTCCTATCGGTTCTTTGTTGGACCAGTGGTGTGAAATGAAACTTCCCGTTTTAGGATGATCTCTACTGACTTTCCTTCCGCCAGTTTGTTAGTCTCACAATGAGACGCCCCAGACGATTTGTCTCATTTCATATCGTTTTTCTCTCATTGTGCCTTTAAACAAAACGAAAAAGATTCCTCCACTTCGGTCGGAATGACGCAAGTGATGTAAGTGATAGAAGACAATTTTCTTTTATTTCGCTAAAGGAAATATATCCCTCGCTTTCGCTCGGGTAGCAAGAATTGAGTTATCGTACATTTGGTGTTTCATGCCGCTACTGCTGCGAGATTTCTCCACTTCTGTTCAACATAGTACCGGACTCCCCTGCTGCGTCATTTCGCACAAATCCCATTGGTCGAAATGACAGAAAACGAATAGTCAAGCATGTAGTGTTTTACCGCTAGGAGCGGGTAGCACTAAGTACGCTTGCGGTGTTCATGGCGA
>DBLC01000152.1:0-3094 GCA_002297935.1 Dialister sp. UBA734 | reverse complement strand
CAGCCTTCGGCAGCTCCCCCGACAGGGGAGCCAAGTCGCTAGAGAAGCAATCGGAATGAGTCATATTTCTCTTTTCTCGTTAAAAAGATCCATCTCCTATTTCTATGCCCGAAAAAGCAAAAACGGTATGCACAGCAAGTGTCACTATCACTTGCTATACATACCGTTTCTATAAAGAGGGGTATTGGGGCGCTTTCAAATTTTGTTGCGCCCCTTCCCTCATTACGCACTACGCATTAAAGCCAATTACGCACGGAGTGTAATTTCCGCTTCAGACAGGGCTTTAACGATATTTTCAATCCATTTATCCACTTCGGCATCGGTCAAGGTGCGGTCGTCGGCGCGGAAGGCCAGGTTGTAGGCCATGCTCTTGTAGCCTTCCTGTACTTGTTCGCCCTGGTAGAGGTCGAAGAGGCGGAGGGTTTCCAGGTGTTTGCCAGCCGCTTTGGTGATGATGGCTTCCACGTCCTGGGCGCTGTATTTCTGCGGAACCAGCATGGACAGGTCGCGAGCGGAGGCCGGGAATTTCGGAATCTTCTTGTAATCGATGGTGGCATCGATGAATTTGATCAGGTGCGGCATGTAGACGATGAAGCCGTACACGTCTTTCTTGATGCCCCACTGGTCAAGGACAGCTGGGTGCATTTCGCCAAAGGAGGCGAGAACCACGCCGTCTTTCACGAAGTCGGCTGCTACGCCGGGGTGGAATACCGGGTACTGGGAGCGACGGATGTCGTAGCCTTTGATGCCCAGGGCGGTCAGGAGGTCTTCGACAATGGCTTTCAGGTCGTAGAAGTCGTATTTCCGTCCGCTATTCGGATAGCCTGCTTCTTCGGGGCTGCCGCAGAGGAGGCCGGAAACGAGGGCGTATTCGTTTGGCAGTTCGGTCAGCGGCAGAGCTTTCGGCTGGTATACGTGGCCATATTCGAAGATGGAGACCTGGTCATTTTTCTGGGACAGGTTGTAGGACAGGGTGTGCATCAGGCCTGGGAAGAGGCTGGTACGCATGTCCGGGTATTCTTCGGAAATCGGGTTCAGAATCGGAATGGCGTTGTACACTTTGTGGCCTTCCGGGAAATTGAGTTTCTTCAGGTCGTTTTTGTCCATGAAGCTGTAGTTTTCTACCTGGGAGAGGCCGTTGGCAATCAAAGAATCGGTGATGCGGAAGAGGGCGTCCGTTTCTTTGGACATCATGCCTTTGGCGATGGCGCTCCATGGGGTGGTAATCGGAATATTGGAATAGCCGTATACGCGAGCCACTTCTTCGGCCAGGTCGGGCATGCCGTCCAGGTCGAGGCGGAAGTCCGGTACGGTAACGGTGAGGTCGCCGTTATGTTCTTCTACTTTGAAATACAGATGGGTCAGGATGTCGATCATCTGGTCTTTGGGCATGTCGATGCCGATGTAGTCGTTGATGGCTTTCACAGAAGTCTGAATAATCTGCGGCTGGGCCTTGACCGGGTATTCGTCCAGCATACCTGGAGCGACGGTGCAAGCGCCCTGTTCTTCCAGAATCTGGCAAATCCGGTTGATAGCCATTTCGCTTCTAGCCGGGTTGATGCCTTTTTCGTAACGGCCGGAGGCTTCGGAGCGAAGGCCCAGGCGGCGGGAGGTTCTTCTGATGGAGGCGCTGTCAAATACGGCAGCTTCCAGGAAGACGGACTTGGTATTTTCAGTCACTTCGGAGTCGAATCCGCCCATGACGCCGGCTACGCAGGAAGCGGTGTCGCTGCCGTCGGCAATGACCAGGTCGGCTACGTTCAGTTCTCTCTTCTGTTCGTCCAGGGTGGTGATGACTTCCCCTTCGTGGGCATGGCGGCAGGTCAGGGAATGACCGGCTACTTTGTCATAGTCATAGGTGTGGAGCGGCTGGCCAATTTCGAGCATCACATAGTTGGCGGCATCGACAACGTTGTTGATGGGGCGAATGCCATTGCTGCGGAGACGGTTTTCAATCCATTCGGGAGAACGGCCAATTTTCACGTTTTCCAGAAGGCGTCCGCAGAAGCGTTTGCAGAATTCCGGTTCTGCGATGTGCACTTCGGCGCGGCCGGCGATGGGTGCGCCTGTTTCTTTCACGGAAATTTCCGGCAGCTTCACGTCTCTGTGGAAAATAGCCCCTACTTCGAGAGCCATACCAATCATGGAGAAGCAGTCGGCACGGTTGGCGGTCAATTCCATTTCATAGACCACGTCGTCCAGGTCGTACAGGGTATGGAAATCCACGCCCACCGGGGTGGTTTCTGGCAGAATCATGATGCCATCTTTGTTGACGCCAGGGAACAGATTGTCGTCCAGTCCCAATTCGCCGCAGGAACACATCATGCCCGCAGAAGCGACGCCGCGGAGTTTGCCCGCTTTGATTTTCGTGTCGCCATATTTCAGGCCGCCCGGTGCTTTTGCATCGTGCTTGGCCGGTACGTGGGCGCCGTTCAGAGCGACCGGTACAATCTGGCCGACAGCCACGTTCTTGGCGCCGGTGACAATCTGAATCGGTTCGCCCTGGCCGCAATCCAGCTGGCAAACCACCAAGTGGTCTGCGTCAGGATGCTTTTCAATGGACAGAATCTTTCCTGTCACTACGCCTTTGATGCCCTTGCCTGGGTAAATGACATGTTCCACCGGAATGCCGTCCACGGTCAGCGTTTCCGCCATTTCTTCCGGATCCAGGCCTTTAATATCGACTAAAGTACCTAACCATTTCAAAGATACGTTCATTTATATGTTGACCTCCTATATAAGTTTATTCCTATTGTAGTCCCCCCTTTGGGGGGAAGGTGGTAGGCTTGTAAATAAGTTCACACCTATTTCAGTCCCCCCTTTTGGGGGAAGGTGGTAGGCTTGCCTACCAAAGGGGGCAGCTCTAGCGGTAAATAAGTTTACTCCTTTTCTAGTGCCCCCTTTGGGGGAAAGGTGGTAGCCTTGGCTACCAAAAGGGGCAGCTCTAGCGGCATGAAATACCATTGTTACTCCAATTCCACTCGGTGCTGCCCGCTCCTAGCGGTAAACGCGGAGCCTTAGCGAATCTTACCGCTAAGTTGGATGTCACCGAGTACGCGTGATATGTTCATAGCGAAGTATGCCGCTAGAGCAT
>DBLC01000072.1 GCA_002297935.1 Dialister sp. UBA734 | reverse complement strand
TCAAATTCTTAACTTAACAACAATGCCTTTTTTGGTGGTATTGGTGTACGGCTTACGGCCAGCTGCCTACGGTATTCGGCGAGCATATAGAAACGATCTTAGTCATATATGAATCAATCGGTCTAAGAGCAATTCGTTGCGCTCGCCGGCCATCATTACGCACTACGCACCACGCATTACGCATTATTTTAGATATCTTCTTGCTATTACCAACCCAGTATGGTATGATTACATCCGTAGTGGTGATGGCTGTGAGGATACACCCGTACCCATGCCGAACACGGTAGTTAAGCTCACAAACGCCGAAAGTACTTGGCTGGAAGCGGCCCGGAAGGATAGGAAACTGCTACAAAATTGAAAAGACTCAACCAGGAAAATGGTTGGGTCTTTTTTACTAGCAATTGTTGTTTGTTGTTGGTTGTTTGTTGTTTGTTGTTGGGGGCAAGGAACCGTTAACTGTCAACCGACAACTAACAACTAACAACCAACAACATCAAAGAAGGTGATTTCTATGGAAACTCGGGTACTACGTTATTTTTTAGAAACTGCCAGGGAAGGAAATATCACCCGGGCGGCGGAAAAGTTACATATCACCCAGCCATCGCTGTCGCGGCAGCTGATGGAATTGGAAAAAGAAGTGGGGAAGGTCCTTCTGATTCGAGGAAAACGAAAGGTGACGTTGACCGAGGATGGGCTATTTCTTCAAAAAAGAGTGGAAGAAATTTTATCTTTGTTGGATAAAACCGAAGCGGAGCAAATTTTTTTGCAGAAAATAAAAGAGCTTGTGAGTCAAACATAAAATATATGATGCTATTGGATATATCCATTTTCTATTTTTCAGGAGGTATGAAGAATAGAAAATGGATAATTTATTTTAAAACATTTTAATCTTTCTTTTATTTTCACTTGACTTCATTTGATATACTGAGATTAGAGTGTATCATGAGAAAATATCATTGAATCATTGTTGTTGGTTGTCGGTTGTCGGTTGTTTGGGCCCAACAACTAACAACCAACAACGAACTACTACATAAAAGGAGCGTGATTTTATGCAGGAGAGATTGAAGATTGCTTTTACGGAAGAAGCGTTGGAGCTTTTTGGTGCCATACCGGGAAGAGACACGGTGATTGTCAAAGACAGTGATTTTACCGATGTAGGCGCCATTGTGATGACCGACCATGATGAGGGGATTTTGGACCAGCCCAAGGTGGCGGCCTTTGGCATCCCTGTGTTTTTGATTGTCACCAATCCTCACGGCGCTGACCAGTCTGTGATGGGGAAGGCCTTTAGTGTGATCGATTTGGCCGATACGTCACAGAATTTCTATAAGAAACAGATTGAAAGTGCGGCTACGAAATATGAATCTCAGATTTTGCCGCCTTTCTTCAAGCACCTAGTGGAGTATGTGGAACAAAGCCATGCGGAATTTGATTGTCCCGGTCATCAGGGGGGCGCCTATTTCCGCAAGCATCCGGGAGGCCGTATTTTCTATGATTTTTATGGAGAAAATACTTTTCGTGCTGACTTATGCAATGCCGATGTGGCCATGGGCCATTTGCTCATTCATGAAGGGCTTCCTTTGGAAGCGCAGAAACATGCGGCTCAAGTATTTCATGCCGATAAAGCCTATTTCATTTTGAATGGCACATCCGGGGCGAACAAAGTGGTTATGAATGCACTGCTTTCACCGGGCGATTTGGTGCTTTATGAAAGAAATAATCACAAATCCATGGGATACGGGGCGTTGCTCCAAGCCGGAGCGATTCCGATTTATTTGGAAACTGCCCGCAATCCCTTTGGCCTTATCGGCGGAGCCCTGGACCATTGTTTCAATGAAGAATATATCCGCATGCTCATTGCCGAGCGAGATCCGAAGCGGGCATTGATGGACCGGCCTCTTCGCGCGGCGGTCATTCAACTGGGCAATTATGATGGGTGTATTTACAACGCTCGCCAAGTGGTGAAGAAAATTGGACACCTGTGCGATTACATTGTGTTCGATTCCGCTTGGGTGGGATATGAACAGTTCATTCCTATGATGAAAGATTGCAGTCCTCTACTTTTGGAATTGGGACCGGACGACCCAGGCATTATTGTGACCCAGTCGGTCCATAAGCAGCAGGCCGGTTTTTCCCAGGCATCGCAGATTTTGAAGAAAGATTCTCATATCAAAGGGCAGAAACGATATGTGCCCCATAAAATCATGAACAACTCTTTCATGATCAATTCTTCTACGTCGCCGAATTATCAGATTTTTGCGTCTTTGGACATGAATGCCAAAATGCAGGAAGGAGAAGCAGGAAAGCTGCTCTGGCATGAGTGCATTGTGAACGCCATCGAAGCGCGTAAAGCGGTGTTGAAATATTGTAAATATCTCCGTCCCATTGTGCCGCCTATGGTGCACAACCAGAAATGGGAAGATGGTGACACAGAAGTGATGGCCGATGATATTTCTTATTTCGCTTTTGAACCAGGAGGGAAATGGCATTCCTTCCAGGGCTACGCCAAGGGCCAATATTTCATCGACCCCCTAAAACTGCAGCTCATGACGCCGGGGATCAATATGGAAAATGGAGAATACGAAGACTTCGGCATCCCTGCAATCATTCTGGCCGATTATCTGCGGGACAATGGGGTTATTCCGGAAAAATGTGATTTGAATGACATTTTGTTTCTGATGACTCCGGCGGAAACAAAGACGAAACTGGATAATCTGATTACCAAATTGGTTCGCTTTGAGAAATATATTGATGAAGATGCACCGATGGAGCAGGTTCTTCCTTTTATTGCCAAGAAATATCACAACATCTATCGGGGCTACACGATTCGTCAGATTTGTCAGGAGCTCCATGATTTCTATAAAGCAAAGAAAATCAATGTGCTGCAAAAGAAAATGTTTTTGAAAACTTATTTTCCTGCTTATTTCATGCGGCCCCAGGAAGCCAATTGGGCACTGGTGAGAGGCGAAGGGGAATTGATTCCTTTGAAAGAAGCAGAAGGACGAGTGGCGTTGCAGGCTGCGGTGCCTTATCCACCGGGAGTTCCCTGCGTGCAGCCTGGAGAACGGTGGTCCCAGATTGCGCTGGATTATTTCCAGGACTTCGTGGAAGGCATCAACCATTTGCCTGGCTTCGAACCGGAACTTCAGGGGGTTTACCTGGGAAAGGATGAGAAAGGACAGATCTCTGCTACGGCGTATGTGCTGAAAAAGGAATTTGAAAAAGCAGTGAGGAAAGTTGTGCTGTTACGGTAAGCGATATAGGCAGTGATTCCTTTTGTTGCAAAGGTTCTAAAGGTTCTATAGGTTTCTCAAATGAGATGATCATGCTAGGCACATTTGAGCAACCTAAGAACCCTAAGAACCCTAAGAACCTTGTAATACTAGGGAAATCATGCTAACTGACACAATTCCTTAACGTACTATATTGAATTTGAAAGGCGGACGATATGAAACTCAATTTCACGTCTCTTCAATATTTCCAAAAGGTGGCAGAGTTGGAACATCTGACGAAAGCGGCGAAAGCGCTGCATATCGCCCAACCGGCATTGTCACGGACGATTCGTGGATTGGAAGAAGAGCTAAATGTGACTTTATTTGACCATCAGGGACGAAATATTCGTCTCACTCGCGATGGGCATATCCTGCTGAAACATTCGCAAAATTTCTTGAAAGAACTGGAAGCCATGCAGCAGGAATTCAAAGATTCTAGAGATTTGCAGCAATTGACGGTGAAACTGGCTATTTCATCGGCATCAAAATTGATTCCTACCTTTTTGATGCAGTTCAAGAAAGAACATCCAGAAGCTCTCTTGGAAATCGTGCGCCCCGAAGGGCCGTCGTCCCTAGAGAAGATGGATTTGGCCATTTTTTCGGATACGAAATATATCGATAATGAACATACGGTCAGTCTCTTTCGAGAAAGCATGGTGCTGGTCTTTCCGAAGTCCGATCGCCATGCGGCCTTGCCTTATGTGAGTTTGAAAGATTTTGCGGATTGTAATTTCATTGCGGCACCGAAGGGATTTCTCTTGCGAGGCATGCTGGAGTCCTATTGCAAGCAATTAGGGTTTGCCCCGAAGATCGTCATGGAAAGTGACAATCCTGATACGGTGCGAGAATTTGTCAGAGCCGGCTTGGGAGTGGCACTGATACCGCAGATGACCTGGTATGCTGCCCAGCAAGATGTGGCGGCTCTTCCGATTGGCGATGTGGAATGCTATCGCTACTTGTATCTTTCGTGGAAAACCGATGGGAAATTGTCTTTGACGGCGGTTCTTCTTCGCGAGTACATCGTAGACCATTTCTGGGAATTTGTGCGCCAAAGTGCGAATAGTGTATTTCCGATGGAATGAGAATGGCGGGAAAGGGATTGCGGCATTTGGTATGTAATTGGTTGGTGAAAAGGTTATTATTCTGCAGATCACTTTTATCAAACATAGCAAAATACTGCCTGGTAAAAGGTTATAGTTCTGCGGGTTACCTATATCTAACATAAAAAAACACCGCTTGGTAAAAGGTTATACAGGTTATATAGGGGTTATGAGATTTGCGATAAACTCGTACCCTTTTATAACCCTTTTAACCTTTTACTAGGCGGTATTTTGCTATGTGAGAAATAGGAAATCTGCAGAGCGATAACCCTTAACTAAGCGGTATATCTTCTGTGCTTCATGAAATGAATCGGTAGAATCAAATTTATTTCAAAATTTCCAGAATAGCAGCGCAGGCGGTGCAAGCGGGGCAGTCGCAGTGGGTGGCACCATTGGCTTTGATTTCTTTGGCATGAGCGAGGATATTTCCTGCTACTTCTTTACCGAAAACGTTTTCTCCAGCTTCGGAGCCAGCGAAAGCGATCAGGCCGTCGATGGGCATGATGTCTGCTTCGACTTCTGCTTTGAGTGCTTTGGTAGCTGCTTCATTGCCATCGGCATCGAGCCATTTCTGGCAAGCCGCTTTGGCTTCCGGGCAGCAGGACGGAGCGTTCATTAAATTTTTGACTTCAGCGGTGAGTTTTTCTTTACATTCATTGCACATGGTATGTCTTCCTTTCGTTGTGAATATAGGTGACTGGTGACTGGTGACTAGGCCCTAGGGATTAGTGATTGGAGTACTTATTCCGTTCAAGTTGAGTGAGAAGCCTGAGCAACTTGAGAAACCTGTGTAACCTGTGTAACCTGTGTAACCTGTCAATCACCTTGCACATTGTTGATACATTTATTATACTAGCTACAGAAAAAGAAACAAGTACGCAGAATTTTCTGACTTAGTACGGTGGAGCGTACTATTGCGGTGACTGGTGACTGGTAGCTAGTGGCTAGGCCCTAGGGATAAGGTTATGAGGGTGCGTTAGTGGGAATGATTCCGAAAGTGTTTGCAAAGGTTCATAAGGTTCTAAGGGTACAAAGGGTTCAGAGGTTTCTCGAATGTGCTGAAGGACGCAGGCGTTATCATCTCATTCGAGGCCCATTAGAACCTTTAGTACCATTAGAACCTTGAGAACCTTTTAACTACTATCGAAGTCATGCCTACTAGCGCAAATCCTTAATGGGAGATCAGGGGGAGAACTATGAATCACACCATGAGTTATGATGAATTTTTACAAAATCTGGATTCTTTTATTTTGACCGAAGAGGGGCATTGCCCGGTGACCAGTGTGTTATCCCGGTTGCAGGGGAAGTGGAAGCTGCAGATCGTGTACATCCTTTGTGTGAAGCACACCATGCGGTTTGGGGAGTTTCGGAAATATTTCCCCACCATTACCAATACCATGCTTACCACAGCACTTCGCAATCTGGAAGAGGAAGGCATTGTCCATCGGGAGCAGTTCAACGAAATCCCGCCTCACGTGGAGTATAGTTTGACGCCTAAGGGAAAGGATCTGCTGCCTGTATTTCATGCCATTTTGAATTGGGGCATGAAGTATGTACCGTAAGGGCAGTGAGAAGTTAGAAGTGA
>DBLC01000115.1:14944-21647 GCA_002297935.1 Dialister sp. UBA734 | reverse complement strand
TGTTTGAAGTATCCGGCGTAACCGCTCGTCTGTCCGACACCGCTCAGAACGCACTGTGCAACATCGTTACCATTTTCCTGGCAACCGGCACAGGCCTGACCATGACCGGCGACAAATTCCTCCGTATCCAGACCATCGAAATCATTGTCCTCGGCCTGATTGCATTCGCAGCAGGCACCGCAGGTGGTGTAGCATTTGGTCAGATCATGAGAATTGCATCCGGCAACAAGATCAACCCACTGATTGGTTCTGCAGGCGTATCCGCAGTACCAATGGCAGCTCGTGTATCCCAGGTTGTAGGCCTTCGCGACAACCCATCCAACTACCTGCTGATGCAGGCTATGGGACCAAACGTAGCAGGCGTTATCGGTACCGCAGTAGCAGCTGGTACCATGTTGGCACAGTTCGGCAAGGCATAATCGCTTACTGACTATACAAAAGAACTCCAGTGACTTTTGTCACCGGGGTTCTTTTTGCGTGGAAAGGTTCTGTAGCGATGGCGAGGGGGGAGAAACATGGTGGTGAAGCGTGTATGCAAAGGTTCTGTAGCGGTGGCAGGTGTGGAGAAACATGGAGATGGAATGTGTATTTGAAGGTTCTGTAGGGATGGTAGGCTGGAGAAACATGGAGATGCAATGTATATCATAAGGTTCTATTTCTAACATGTCGCAAAAAGAACCTTAGCATAGCAGGATGCATGTAAGTGTCTTAATCGAAAAATGGTGTTCCAGAACCTTAGCACAGCGGTAAGCAGAAAAAATGTCTCAATCGAAAAACGGTACCCTAGAACCTTCTCAAAATATAGCTAAAGAAAATATCTATATCCTATATAAATGATAGTATGCAATGGGATGAATCTAGACGTATTTCCATGGTGGGATAAAAATACTTTTGGAATGCCTAATAGGGAATGGAAATAGTTTGCATTTACTGTATTTTGAGATATTTCCATGAAAAGGGAAGAAATAGATAGTATACCATAGCTATATGGATAGAGTGCTATGGCATGGGAAGCGATGAGGGAAAAGAATAAATAGACAATTTTTTATGGAACAAAACAAGTGTAAATGTCAATAGGAATACCCATAGCATACATACCTAAATTAGGCAGCGAGAAATTTGTGTGTTGAAAGACTGGTTTCTGTCTTGTAATATAGGTTGCGACGCTATCTTTAGATGAAATAAAACTATTTCATCTTAAATTTAATGCTTGGCTCTTGGTATAAGGAGGGAAGAGGTTGTGTAAGGGCATGATTTCAATGGGTCATGGTTAGACTATTGCTATTATTTCTTATTTTTCAAATGACCGATTGAAAGTAAAGAATTCAAATGGCGTCGTTTAGGATTTTTTACAAGTACATGAAATGTTTGTCTTATCCAATTACATAGGAAGGTGACTTATGGATCCAGCTATTATCACACTGTGTGTCCTGGCTATTGCAGCATTCCTGTTCATTACCGAACTGATTCCGCTGGCAGTAACCGCTATGGCCGCATGTACTGCACTGGGCATTCTGGGGGTTCTCCCATCCAAGGCTGTATATGCAGGTCTTTCCAATTCCACCGTCGTACTTTTTGGCGGTATGTTCGTTATCGGCGCTGCTATGTTCAAAACTGGCCTTGCCGAAGCTATCGGTGTAGCTGTCGTAAAGAAAGCTGGTACCAATGAAGTACCGCTGATGGCTGCTATCATGGTAGTTACTATCATTCTCTCTTCTGTATCTTCTAATACCGGTACCGTAGCTTGCCTCATGCCAGTTATCATCGGTATCTGCTCTGTAGCTAAACTGTCTGTTTCCAAACAGCTGATGCCACTGGCTATCGCTGCTAACGTAGGCGGCACCATCACCATGATTGGTACCCCACCAAACGTTATCGTTACCGGCGCTCTGACCACTGCTGGTCTGCCAACCTTCGGATTCTTTGAATTCGCTTGGATTGGTGTTCCGCTGTCTATTGTTATGGTGCTGTACACTTTGTTTGTCGGCCGTCATTTCGTAGCCGATAAATCGGCTGGTGCTATGGACGAAGATGCCATCAAAGCTGCCAAAGAAGAAGCAGGTGCTTCCGATGATGGCGCACCAAAGAGCGTTGTAAAAATGTGGATTGCTGGTCTCATTCTGATCGGCGTTGTTCTTTGCATGGCTCTGGACCTGAAAACTGTTCCGCTGCACACCGCAGCCGTTACCGGCGCTATCCTCTGCGTGATCACCGGCTGCCTGAAAGAAAAAGAAGCCTATGCTGGTATCGACTGGGTAACCATTTTCCTGTTCGCAGGTATGCTTTCCGTAGCATCCGCTATGGAAAAGACAGGCGCTGGCAAACTGATTGCTGACACCGTTGTTAGCATGATGGGCACCAACCCGAACCCATATGTCCTGACCGCTGTACTGTTCCTGATTTCTAACGTACTGACTCAGTTCATGTCCAATACCGCATCTGCAGCTCTGCTCGCACCAATCGGTATTTCTATCGCTCAGTCCATCGGCGCTGACCCGAAACCGGTTCTGATGGCTCTGGGTATCGCAGCATCCTGCGCATTCGCAACCCCAATGGCTACTCCGCCAAACACCCTGGTTCTCGGACCTGGCGGATTCTCTTTCAACGACTATGCAAAAGTAGGCGTTCCGATGTGCTTCATTTCTCTTATCGTTTGCCTCATCGTCATCCCGATCGTATGGCCATTTGGCATGTAATATTTCTTTAAAAAGTGACTGGTAGACTCGTGACTAGTGACTGGGATTTTAATCTCGGCATAGTTCACTTGTCGCCAGTCTTTTTTTAGTGCGAAATAATAGGTTGCTCAGGTTGCTCCAATTACTAAAGGTTCTAAAGGTTCTAAAGGTTCTAAAGGTTCTGAAGGTTCTGAAGGTTCTGAAGGTTCTGAAGGTTCTCGCTCCGCTCGTACGAGCGGAGCGAGAACCAGTCACCAGTCACCAGTCACCAGTATCATAAAAATTCGGTTATGAAATAGAAGGAAAATAGAATCCATAATACATAGATGACGTGGGAAATAAAGGATTTAGTAAAAAATTCGTATTTCTAATAATTTTTTATATTTTCAATTAGAAAGAGGGAATTGTTCGTATCTATTGGAGAAAATGCAAAGAAAATGCAATAAAATAATTGAAAATAGATATCAGTATAGTATTTAATAAATAGATAGCTATATAATTAAAATTGGATAGTATATTTTATAATCTCACAAAAAAATAGGTGGAAATCATAAGCATCTATGGATTTTTTAAAAATAGATAGCTATGTAAAATAATAGATAGTGTGCGATATAAATACATACTATACAATGGGATAGTGGGCTATGGATGTGCGAATGTATTTCTCAAAATCGAAATATAAATCAAATGTAACGTTTGCAAAAGTAAACGAATGAAATAGTAAAAGATACTATGGATTATCAATTACATAACAGGCTATGGAGTTTGAAAAAATAGCGAACTATGTATACAATACACTTAGGTGCTCAATGGGTTCATGAAATGAGAATCTATTGAATGTGAGTCTCTTGCCCGGAGACTGTTGAAAAGGAGGATAGCAGGTTGACCGAGGGATGCTCCGTTTTCCGGATATATTTCGGGATTCATCGGAATTTAGCTATTATACTTATTTAACAATTACATAATGAGTCCTAAGATTTTCCGGAGACTTTCTTCATCAAGCGCTTGGTCGCACCTTCTAGGCCCACTTTGAAGAATTATCAAAAGGAAGGTGAATCTTTATGGATCCAGCCATTATCACACTGTGTGTTTTGGCAGTAGCAGCTTTCCTGTTCGTTACCGAACTGATCCCGTTGGCTGTTACCGCTATGGCAGCATGTACTGTACTGGGGATTCTGGGCGTACTTCCATCCAAGGCTGTTTACGCAGGTCTCTCCAATTCCACCGTTGTCCTCTTCGGTGGTATGTTCGTTATCGGCGCCGCTATGTTCAAAACTGGCCTTGCTGAAGCTATTGGTGTTGCAGTCGTAAAGAAAGCCGGCACCAATGAAATTCCGCTGATGGCAGCTATTATGATTGTTACCATTGTACTGTCTTCTGTATCCTCCAACACAGGTACAGTAGCTTGCCTGATGCCAGTTATCATTGGTATCTGCCAGGCAGCAAACATTCCTGCTTCTAAGGAATTGATGCCTCTGGCTATCGCCGCTAACGTCGGTGGTACCATCACCATGATTGGTACTCCACCAAACGTTATCGTTACCGGTGCTCTTTCCGCAGCAGGACTTCCTTCTTTCGGATTCTTTGAATTCGCTTATATCGGTGTTCCGCTGTCCATCATTATCCTGGTTTACACTCTGTTCGTAGGTCGTCATTTCATTCCAGATAAATCTTCTGGTGCTATGGATGAAGATGCTATCAAAGCTGCTAAAGAAGAAGCTGGTGCATCTGGCGATGATGCTCCAAAGAGCAAAACCAAAATGTGGATTTCTGGTCTCATTCTGATCGGCGTCGTAGTTGCTATGGCTCTGAATCTGAAGACCGTTCCGCTGCACACCGCAGCAGTTACCGGCGCTATCCTCTGCGTTATCACCGGTTGCTTGAAAGAAAAAGAAGCTTACGCTGGTATCGACTGGGTAACCATTTTCCTGTTCGCTGGTATGCTTTCCGTTGCATCTGCTATGGAAAAGACCGGCGCTGGCAAACTGATTGCTGATACCGTTGTAGGCATGATGGGTTCCAGCCCGAATCCATATGTCCTGACCGCCGTACTGTTCCTGATTTCTAACGTACTGACTCAGTTCATGTCCAATACCGCATCTGCAGCTCTGCTTGCACCTATCGGTATTTCCATTGCTCAGACCATCGGATGCGATCCGAAACCGGTTCTGATGGCTCTTGGTATTGCAGCTTCTATGGCATTCGCAACTCCAATGGCTACTCCGCCAAACACTCTGGTACTTGGCCCTGGCAACTTCTCCTTCAACGACTACGTAAAAGTAGGCGTTCCGATGTGCCTCATTTCCTGGATTGCCTGCGTCATCATCGTTCCAATCTTCTGGCCATTCTAATGGTGAAAAGATTAACTTTGAACCAAGCACGATAGGATAAGTAGTTTCAAGGTCTCTTCCGGGAGCACTGGTTCTCGGAAGAGTGTCCTTGTCTTTTGGTAAGAAAACTGTCCGCGACAGCTTCGCGAAGGTATCGTTTGATACCACAAAAAGAAAGGTGGATTTTTACATGGATACTCCAGGCCCGCTTTCGATTTGTATCACAAACATGGTTATCGTATTCGGCGTTCTGATTTTCTTGGCATGCGTTATTCAGCTGATTCACATTGTGGATCCAACCAAGAACAAAAAGAAATAATCGAAATATTCTCAAGTGCTATGATTTTAACCTGAGCAACCTTATAACTTGAGAGTTTCAAAACTGTATACAACAACCATATATCTAGGAGGATACAAACATGGATGGCTTCATGAGAGCTCTTGTTTCTGTATGGACAGACTCCGGCTTTGCCGCTCTGACATGGCAGAACATCGTAATGATTCTGGTAGGCTTGATTCTGCTCTACCTGGCAATTGCAAAGCAGTACGAACCACTGCTTCTGCTTCCAATCGCATTTGGCGATATTATGGCTAACTTCCCGAACACCGGATTCGAAGACGAAATGGGTGTTATGATGGCCATTGGTTTTGGTATTAAATACGAAATTTTCCCGCCGCTGATTTTCATGGGCGTCGGTGCTATGACCGACTTTGGTCCACTGATTGCTAACCCGAAGACCGTACTTCTGGGTGCAGCTGCTCAGATCGGCGTATTCGTAGCTCTGGCTGGTGCTATGATCCTGGGCTTCAATGTGCAGGAAGCAGCTTCCATCGGTATCATCGGTGGTGCTGATGGCCCAACCGCTATTTACCTGACTTCTAAACTGGCTCCACATCTTCTGGGCGCCATCGCTGTAGCAGCATACTCCTACATGTCCCTGGTTCCACTGATTCAGCCACCAATTATGAAACTGTGCACCACCAAAGAACAGCGTATGATTAAGATGACCAACCTTCGTCCTGTTACCCACTTCGAAAAGGTAGCATTCCCGATCGTTGTAGCTATCGTTGTATCTCTGCTTTTGCCACCGGTAGCAGCCCTGATGGGATGCCTCTGCCTTGGCAACCTGTTTGAAGTTTCTGGTGTCACCCACCGTCTGTCTGATACCGCTCAGAACTCCCTGTGCAACATCGTTACCATTTTCCTGGCAACTGGTACAGGCCTGACCATGACCGGTGATAAATTCCTTCGTCTCCAGACCATTGAAATCATCGTCCTCGGTCTGATTGCCTTCGCAGCAGGCACCGCAGGCGGCGTCCTCTTTGGTCAGATCATGAGAATTGCATCTGGCAACAAGGTGAACCCACTGATTGGTTCCGCAGGCGTATCTGCCGTACCAATGGCAGCTCGTGTATCTCAGGTGGTAGGTTTGAAAGATAACCCATCCAACTACCTGCTGATGCAGGCTATGGGACCAAACGTAGCAGGCGTTATCGGTACCGCAGTAGCAGCTGGTACCATGCTGGCACAGTTCGGCAAATAATTTTTGCTAATCTGTAAGAAAAAAGAACTCTGATGAGAATTTCTCGTCAGGGTTCTTTTTTCTTCTAGTAGCTAGGGATTAGTGGCTAGGGATTAGGAAATAGTGTTTCCCTAGCGGTAGATTCACTCGCGGTTACCCTCTTCCTTTGGAAGGG
>DBLC01000115.1:5129-14921 GCA_002297935.1 Dialister sp. UBA734 | reverse complement strand
CTCGCACTAGCGGACGCATTGGTATGAAACACATAGTGTTGTCGGCGTCTTGCTAAAGCGGCCTATCTCACAACTCTTCTTCGACGGCCTATCCCCGGCTCGCAAGCGAGCCTGCCCCTTCCTGAGGAAGGGGCTCTTTGAAGATTCTGTAGTGATGGCAACGATTGAGAAACACAAAGATAATGTGTGTATCATAAGGTTCTATTTCAAACATGTTGCTATTAGAACCTTAGTACAGCGGCAAGCGAGAAAAGTGTCTCAAACGAAAAGTGGTGTTCCAGAACCTTAGTATAGCGGGAAGCAGGAAATGTGTCTCAATCGAAAATCGGTGTTCCAGAACCTTAGCACAGCGGCAAGAGAGACAACTGCCTCCATCGGAAAACGGTCTCCCATAACCATATAACTCATTTCTATAGCAACATATACAAAAAATCTTCATGCAAGAATTTAGGCTTTTTCTTGAGTGAAGATTTTTTATTTGGAAATGAAATGTATAGAGGAGCCTAAAATGGGAATGGAAGATTTTGAAGAAAAGGATTGTTGTTACATAGATAACGATGTAATCGTACAAAAGTCAATTATTTAAAACGTGTCCATAATTCCTATTTGCAATTACAAATACATAGATTACGAAGTAAAAAGATTAAAAAAGTGCGGAAATATGGACATATTTCAAGAATGTTTTGCAGAAAATAGAGACTTGAAAATGGAGAATCACAAGAAAAAAGGATTTGAAATTTAAGAAGGAATATGTAAAATAAACATAGGTGCCTATGGAAGTGTATTTCATAGATGCAAGCCTTTTCCCTGAGGTGATACAAAAGGAGGATAGCAGGTTGTCCAAGGGATATATCGTCATCCGGAATGGATGGTAGGGTTCATGGTCTTTCAGCTATTATTATCAACTTCATATGTGAATCCTAAAATCTTCTGGATGTTTTTTCTTCATTAAGCGTTAGAGTGCACCTCTTTGACCCAAACTGAAGAACTTTCAAAAGGAAGGTGAACCTTTATGGATCCAGCCATTATTACACTGTGTGTATTGGCCGTAGCAGCTTTCCTATTTGTTACGGAATTGATTCCGCTGGCTGTGACTGCTATGGCAGCATGTACCGTTTTGGGTATCTTAGGGATTCTCCCATCCAAAGCTGTATATGCAGGTTTGTCCAATTCCACCGTTGTCCTCTTCGGTGGTATGTTCGTTATCGGTGCCGCTATGTTTAAGACCGGCCTGGCTGAAGCTATCGGCGTGGCTGTCGTAAAGAAAGCAGGTACTGGTGAAATTCGTCTGATGGGTGCCATCATGCTGGTTACCATCATCCTGTCTTCTGTATCTTCTAATACTGGTACAGTGGCATGCTTGATGCCAGTCATCATTGGTATCTGCCAGGCTGCTAAGATTCCAGCTTCTAAACAGTTGATGCCTCTGGCTATCGCTGCTAACGTCGGCGGTACCATCACCATGATCGGTACTCCACCAAACGTTATCGTTACTGGTGCACTGACCGCTGCTGGTCTTCCAACCTTTGGTTTCTTTGAATTTGCATTCATTGGTGTTCCACTGTCTATTATCATTTTCTTCTATACCCTGTTTATTGGTCGTCATTTCATTCCTGACAAATCTGCTGGGGATATGGATGAAGAAGCTGTCAAAGCAGCAAAAGAAGAAGCAGGTGCTTCCGATGATGATGCTCCAAAGAGCAAAACCAAAATGTGGATTTCTGGTCTCATTTTGATCGGTGTTGTTGTTTGCATGGCTCTGGACCTGAAGACCGTTCCGCTGCACACCGCAGCTGTGACCGGCGCTATCCTTTGCGTAATCACTGGGTGCCTCAAAGAAAAAGAAGCTTATGCAGGTATCGATTGGGTAACCATTTTCCTGTTCGCTGGTATGCTTTCTGTGGCATCTGCTATGGAAAAGACCGGCGCTGGCAAACTGATTGCTGATACCGTGGTAGGCATGATGGGTTCCAACCCGAATCCATATGTTCTGACTGCAGTCCTCTTCCTGATTTCTAACGTACTGACCCAGTTCATGTCCAATACCGCATCTGCTGCCCTCTTGGCACCTATCGGTATTTCCATTGCTCAGTCCATCGGTGCTGACCCGAAACCAGTTTTGATGGCTCTTGGTATTGCAGCTTCCATGGCATTTGCAACCCCAATGGCTACTCCACCAAACACTTTGGTACTTGGCCCTGGCGGATTCTCTTTCAACGATTATGTCAAAGTCGGTGTTCCGCTTTGCTTAATTTCCTGGATTGCCTGCGTTATCATCATCCCGATTTTCTGGCCATTCTAAAAAGGCAGTGAGAAGTGAGTAGTGAGAAGTGAGAAATGGTGGTGCGGCGCACAACTTATAAAGCGTCGAAATAAAAATATTTTATTTGCCTGGCTTTACGAATTGTGCCAGGCTACCACCACTCCTCACTCCTAACTTTTTGGCTATCGGTATCATACCGATGAAAGATATTTTATATATACTCTAACAAAGAAAGGTGGATTTTGTTATGGATACTCCAGGCCCACTTTCTATTTGTATCACCAATATGGTTATTGTATTTGCTGTTCTGATTGTTTTGGCATTTATCATTCAGCTGATTCACGTAGTGGATCCAACCAAGAACAAGAAGAAATAAGTTTTTGGGTGACTGGTGGACTGGTGACTAGTGACTGGGGAAATTTGATTTACCAGTCACTAGTCACCAGTCACTAGCTACCATATGCATTTACAACAACCATATAGTTAGGAGGATACAAATATGGACGGCTTTATGAGAGCTCTTGTTTCTGTATGGACAGACTCCGGCTTTGCCGCACTGACATGGCAGAACATCGTAATGATTCTGGTAGGCTTGATTCTGCTCTACCTGGCAATTGCAAAGCAGTACGAACCACTGCTTCTGCTTCCAATCGCATTTGGCGATATTATGGCTAACTTCCCGAACACCGGATTCGAAGACGAAATGGGTGTTATGATGGCCATTGGTTTTGGTATTAAATACGAAATTTTCCCACCGCTGATTTTCATGGGCGTCGGTGCCATGACCGACTTTGGTCCACTGATTGCTAACCCGAAGACCGTACTTCTGGGTGCAGCCGCTCAGATCGGAGTATTCGTAGCTCTGGCTGGTGCTATGATCCTGGGCTTCAACGTTCAGGAAGCAGCATCCATCGGTATCATCGGTGGTGCAGATGGCCCAACCGCTATTTATCTGACATCTAAACTGGCTCCACATCTTCTGGGCGCCATCGCTGTAGCAGCATACTCCTACATGTCCCTGGTTCCACTGATTCAGCCACCAATTATGAAACTGTGCACCACCAAAGCACAGCGTCAGATCAAGATGACCAACCTTCGTCCTGTTACCCATTTCGAAAAGGTAGCATTCCCGATCGTTGTAGCCATCGTTGTATCTCTGCTTCTGCCACCGGTAGCAGCCCTGATGGGATGCCTCTGCCTCGGCAACCTGTTTGAAGTTTCTGGTGTCACCCACCGTCTGTCTGATACCGCTCAGAACTCCCTGTGCAACATCGTTACCATTTTCCTGGCAACTGGTACAGGCTTGACCATGACCGGTGATAAATTCCTTCGTCTCCAGACCATTGAAATCATCGTCCTCGGCCTGATTGCCTTCGCAGCAGGCACCGCAGGCGGCGTTCTCTTTGGTCAGATCATGAGAATTGCATCTGGCAACAAGGTTAACCCACTGATTGGTTCCGCAGGCGTATCTGCAGTACCAATGGCAGCTCGTGTATCCCAGGTTGTAGGCCTTCGCGACAACCCATCCAACTACCTGCTGATGCAGGCCATGGGACCAAACGTAGCAGGCGTTATCGGTACCGCAGTAGCAGCTGGTACCATGCTGGCACAGTTCGGCAAATAATATTGCTTAGTCTGTAAAAAGAACTCCAGTGACTTTTGTCACCGGGGTTCTTTTTTCGTAGAAAGGTTCTGTAGCGATGGCTGGGATAGCGGAACATGGAGATGAAGCGTGTATACAAAGGTTCTGTAGCGGCGGCAGGGATAGAGGAACATGGAGGTGAATTGTGTATGCAAAGGTTCTGTAGCGGTGGCAGGGATAGAGGACATGGAAATGAATTGTGTATGCAAAGGTTCTGTAGTATTGGCGAGGATAGAGTAACATGGAAATCAATTGTATATCATAAGGTTCTATTTCAAACATGTTGCTATTAGAACCTTAGAATAGCGGTAAACTTGAAAAGTGTCTATGTCGGAAATCGGTGTCCAAGAACCTTAGCGTAACGGGAAGAAAGATAACTGACACAAACGAAAAATGGAATTCCAGAACCTTAGCACAGCGGCAAGTAGGAAAAATGACTCAAACGGAAAGTGGTATCCCAGAACCTTAATATAGCTACAAGCGAGAAAAGTGTCTCAGCTGGAAATCGGCGTTCCAGAACCTTAGTATAGCGGTAAGCAGGAAAGATGACACAGGCGGAAAGTATTGCACCAGAACCTTAGCATAATGAAAAGTGGTAAAGTGACTCTCACGGAAAACATCGCTAGAGTCATATATTTCCTTTGCTAAAAAAGCCGCTGTGCATTATAATATATCCGTATGAATTTCCTTGATGAGGATGGTGTCAATATGGATAGTATGCAGTTAATTGATTTGTCTGATGTGAAAGATTTCAGTGCCGCTCGCTTTTTGATTTACTGGCTGGTGGCTTCTATTGTGGCTGTACTGGTGGCCTATAGCATTGGCGCAGAAAATAAAATGAAGTGGTTCAAGCAGAGAAAGAACAACGGATTCATGGTTCGTCGTGGACCGCTGGGAAATTTCAGCTTGCTCGGTGTACCGAATTCCAAAGAAGGCTTTGCGATCACCGCGGGTATTTTCATCGTAGCCGGAATTATTTGGGCCATTTTGATATTTGTCATTTTGCCGCTTTTCGGTTATAATTTCTAAAGAGAACTGTATAAGACATTTCCTGCGGATGGCACGGGGGTAGGAAATACAAATGATAGACCTGGCATTGAAAAATGTCAGGTCTTTTTATATATAGAGAGTTCATGTTTTTTGATGGAAATGCGTAATGCGAAGTGCGTAATGCGTAATGGTGGAAGGGGTGCATCAATTCATATAGCGCCCCAATACCCCTTTTTATATAAAGTCAGTAGTAGGCAGTGTGCAGTACACAAATACTGCCTACTGCTAACTGCTTTCCAAAATCGGCGAGCTATATAAAAAGGAATCATACTACTTGGTGCCTATTGGTATAAGAGCAATTCGATGTGCTCGCCGGCCACCATTACGCACTACGCACTTCGCATTACGCATTCAAAAGAAAGGGAGAAATGTATGGACAATTGGGAAAAAGTATTGGAAGAGCTTTTTACTGGTGTGATGGGCATGTCAGACCCTACGGTGTGGATCATGTTTATCATCGGCGGCATTTTGATTTGGCTAGGGGTCAAGAAAGACTATGAACCGATGCTGCTCTTTCCTATGGGGGTAGGTTGCATCTTGGCCAATATTCCAGGCCATTTTGCGGTCATTCCTACCGGTGGCGGTGAACCGGGTTTTTTGACAGTGCTCTATGAAGCGGGCATTGCCAATGAATTATTTCCGGTATTGATTTTTATTGCCGTAGGGGCCATGTGTGATTTTACGCCACTCATTCGCGCGCCCTATGTCATGCTTTTTGCAGCGGCTGCCCATTTCGGGATTTTTGCAGCCACCATTCTGGCAGCTGCCGTAGAATTTCCTTTCAATGAAGCCGCTTCTATCGGTATCATTGGGGCTGCCGATGGTCCGACCACCATTTTTGTGGCACAGAAATTTGCCACCAACCTGTTGGCACCTCTGACAGTGACGGCATTCTGCTATATGTCCCTAGTACCGATCATTCAGCCGCCGATTGTGAAACTGTTGACCACCAAGGCTGAACGTCGGATTCGTATGCCCTATCATGAAGAAAAGCCTATTTCTTGGACAGCGAAATTTTTATTTCCTTTCATGGTGGTGTTGTTTGCTGGCATCTTGGCGCCCATTTCTGTACCACTTATCGGGGCCCTCATGTTTGGTAATATGCTGAAAGTGTCCGGTGTGTGCGATTCTCTGTCCGATGCAGCGCAGAATGAACTGTCCAATTTGGTGACTCTGTTCTTGGGCATCACCGTAGGGGCGACCATGACAGCAGAAAATATTCTCACTTTGAATGTACTGAAGATTCTGGCACTGGGGGCTGTGGCTTTCGTGTTCGATACCGTCGGTGGCGTACTGTTTGCGAAGATTGCGAACTTGTTCTTGAAGAAGAAAATCAATCCTATGATTGGGGCTTGCGGTATTTCTGCATTCCCTATGTCTGGCCGTGTCATTGCCAAAATGGCACTGAAAGAAGACCCGACCAATTACATCATCCAGCACGCCATGGGCGTCAACGTGGCCGGTCAGGTGGCTTCCGTAGTCGCTGGCGGATTGGTATTGGCCTTAATTCCGGTGTTGATGTAATGGTTGTTGGTTGTTGGTTGTTAGGACCAAACAACCAACAACTAACAACAATGAGCGCAAAGATAATTGTGGCTTACCTTTATTATTAACTCTTAAATATAAGGAGAAATAAAATGACAAGTGTAGAATCGGCGGTCATGCTGACGGTGATCGCATACCCTATGGTGTTTGTGGTGATGGCCCTGTTTGTGGGACTGACGTATTTGTTGGATAAGGTGTTTCCTGGAAAATAAATGCGTAATGCGAAGTGCGTAGTGCGTAATGAAGGTGGCGGCGCATCAAATTAAAAAGCGCCGCAAATTTTATATGATTTTTGTGACTAGTGACTGGTGACTCGTGACTAGGAAAAAGTGATTTCAGTCACCAGTCACCGATAAAAAGGGGTATTGGGGCGCTATATAAGTTGATGCGCCCCTTCCTTCATTACGCACTTCGCATTACGCACTACGCATTCTTTACTAGCTACTTCCTTCTAGTTGATATATAATAGTATCATCGTATGTGAAAATGATTCTCTAATAGGAGGGTATGACATGAAAGAAACATATAGCAGAACCAAGTCTGTTTGGCAGCGTATGGACGATGCGGAACGGAAAGAAGTGATGGCCTATGGCGAACGGTACAAAGCATTTCTTGATACCGCTCGTACAGAACGTCTGGCTACGGAAGAAATCATTCGTCAGGCCGAAGCTCATGGATTCAAACCGGTGTATTCCATGGATTCTCTGAAAGCTGGAGATAAGGTGTACTGGAACCAGAAGGGCAAGTCTGTCATCCTGGCAGTGATCGGTGAAGAACCGGTCCATGAAGGGATCAAGATTGTAGGTTCTCATATCGATTCTCCTCGTCTGGACCTGAAAGCCAACCCGGTGCATGAACAGGAAGGTATCGTATATTTCCGTACCCATTACTATGGGGGCATCAAGAAATACCAGTGGACCTGCATTCCGTTGGCTCTGATTGGTGTGATTTACACCAAAGATGGCAAGAAAGTAGAAATCAATGTAGGTCTCAAAGAAGACGATCCGATTTTCTACGTGTCTGACCTGCTGATTCATATGGCCCAGGACCAGATGAAGAAGACCTTGGCAGAAGGCATCACCGGCGAACAGCTGCAGGCCATTGCAGGAACCAATGCAGAAGACAAGCTGAAACCGAAAGAAGTATTCATGCAGATGCTGAAAGAAAAATACGGCATCGAAGAAGAAGATTTCGCCACTGCTGAATTGGAACTGGTACCGGCTACCAAGAGCCGCGATGTAGGTTTTGACCGTTCTCTCATTGCTTCCTATGGCCAGGATGATCGAGTTTGCTCCTATGCAAACCTGGAAGCTATCCTGACTGCCAAACCGGGCGTAAAGACCCAGGCGGCACTCTTGACCGATAAAGAAGAAATCGGTTCCTATGGCAATACCGGCATGGAATCTTCCTATTTCGTGAAATTCGTCATGAAACTGCTGGCCCTGCAGGGACAGAACACCCTGCTGGATTTCTATGAAACCATGGAAAACAGCGAAATGCTCTCTGCGGACGTGAACTCCTGCATGGACCCCATGTTTGCAGAAGTATCCGAAAAAGACAATGCGTCCTTCCTGGGCTATGGTATCAACCTCACCAAGTACGGTGGCGCTCGCGGCAAAGCTGGCAGCAACGATGCCAATGCAGAATTCCTGCAGAAGATTCGCACCATTTTCAACGAAGCTGGTGTTTGCTGGCAGATTGGCGAACTGGGCAAAGTCGACCAGGGCGGCGGCGGAACCATTGCGTTCATGATGGCCGACTGGGGCGCTGAAGTCGTAGACTGCGGCACCGCCATGCTCTCCATGCATGCACCATACGATTTGCTTTCCAAAACCGATGCGTATGAAACCTACTTGGCCTATAAAGCATTCTTTGAAAGCAAGTAATTGGTTAACGGTTCACGGTTTACAGTTAACGGTTCACAGTTGGATTGGTAGACTGGTGACTGGTGACTGGGATATGAACATAGAGAAGAGTCGTGATTTTACTCACGACTCTTTTTTGTATGTTGGAAATAGTTGACAGTTGACAGTTAACCGTTAACCGTGAACCGTAAACCACCAGTCCCTAGTCACCAGTCCCTAGTCACCAGTCACTAGTGACTAGTCACCTATGTACTTCTTGTGATATGATATTTCTAGAATATATTTCGTTTTATTTCCCCAGCAAGGAGGCACTGCCATGGAAGATCGCAAAACATTGTATATCGTATCTCGCAAGACCGATACGGCGTTTGCCAATCAGGTGTGGCAGGAAATCTGTCGGCTCCAGACGGAAGCGGGGAAAGAGCCGGTGCCGATTATTGTGTTGAGCGAAGAACAGTGGATGGTGCAGAAAGAGGCGCTGGGCGATGTGAAGGTGCTTTTCATTGGGCCTATCCAGCTCATGGAAGAAGTGGCAGAGCAGATCACCCCTCGGTTTGAGAAATATGGCGTCCGCTATGGGTGGGAAGGCAACCATGGGTGTCTCTTAGTCAATACCCGCATGCTCCGGCGGAAGGCAGAATATCAGCGTTTCTTGGAAGAACTGAAAGCGGGATATCCGGTGGACCAGCTGGTGGAGAAACCAAAAGAAATGCCGCCCTGGCAGATGGTGGGACTCCTGTGCGTGGCCCTCTTTGTCCCTTTTGGCAGTGTGCTGGCAGGGGGAAAACTGATGAAAAACTGGTTTGACAATGAGACGGCCGTTAAAAAGCAGCAGTACCTCTATGGATTGATGCATTTGTATCGGCATTATCTGGGGGAATTTATGAAAAGTAGTGACTAGTGACTGGTGACTAGTGACTGGGAATTGGAATCATTTCTAGTCACCAGTCACCAGTCTACTAGTCACCTTATTGCTGTGCGATTCATATTGCGTATGCTATAATGGGATAAGAGTGTTACGAAAGGAGTCTGTTTATCATGCAGAATTTTGAATTTGTACCGGAAGGTGTTTGCGCACGGAAAATTACTTTTGCTTTGGAAGATGGAAAAATCCATAACCTGGCTTTTGAAGGGGGCTGCCCGGGGAACCTGAAAGCCATTGGCAAACTTTTGGAAGGCAAAGATGCCAAAGAAGCAGCAGATATTCTTTTGGGAAATACTTGCCGGGGAAAAGATACCTCTTGTGCGGATCAGCTGGCAAAGGCACTGCTTAAAGCATTGGATCACGAATAACCGAAATGTGTCTTTCGGAGAGAATGCTATATTGTTAGGGAAACGCTGATTTAATCAAAGAGTCTGGAATTATATGAATTTTTATTCAAAGCATCGTCAAGAAAATCCTTAAATAGCTCGCTATTCGCGGATTT
>DBLC01000115.1:0-5123 GCA_002297935.1 Dialister sp. UBA734 | reverse complement strand
TCGCTTTGAATAAAAATTCAAGAATAATTCCAAACCATGATTAAATCAGTGTTTCCCTAGAAGGTTATTATTGAGCGGCAAACGATGTACTTACTTGTCATAATGTGGCTTGGTGCAAGGTTATGATGGTTATAAAGGGTTGTGAAATTACGGTTAAGTCATAACCCACTTTATAACCTTTTATAACCTTGTCGCTGGTGATAGATATGAAATGTGAAATCATATGTTGCAAATAGAATAATAACTTTTTTCTTTTTATATAGGTAACATTGATATCAATATACGTGTGTGATACAATATAAATAGAAAAATGGCGCTACCTGATAACGGTTAAGCCCCATTCAGTTTTGGATCAGAAAAGATCGTCTAACTTACCAGGTGCAGACGGTCTTTTCTGTTTTTGGTTATTTCAAAGCGACTATACATAATAATACTAAGAATATCAATGTAAAAAAATCGTATTTTGTCATGACCATCCCCTCCTTTGAGGGGCCAGGATTTAACCGTCACCGCTTGCTAGGTAGCGCCAACGTCATTATAACATATGCGGATGAATCAGGAAAATGTTTCTTGGTAAGAATGTCAATCTGTAATAGGCCCACACAACCAACAACAATATTCCCTAATCCCTAGGGCCTAGCTACTAGCTACTAGTCACGAGTCACCAGTCACCAAAAATTATTTGCTTTTTCCTTCATAGTGTGCTACAGTATTTCTATATTCAAAAAAAGACAATGATAGGAAGTAGTAGGGATACGGATTTCTTGTAGAGAGCCATTGGATGGTGGAAAATGGCAGAATCGTATGGCTGAACTCGTCCTGGAGTTGCGGGCTGAAGGATAGTAGGCCTTGCCGGACACTGACCGTTATCAGACAGAGTGCATATTTCTTAGAAATATGAATGAGAGTGGTACCGCGAATCCTTCGTCTCTTACGAGACGGAGGATTTTTTGTATGGGTCAGTGGCTGGTGACTTGTGACTGGTGACTGGGGGAGTTTATCCTAGTCACTAGTCACCAGTCTACTAGTCACCATGAAAATAGGAGGTTACATCGTATGGGGATGACAATGACACAGAAGATTCTGGCAAAACATGCTGGCGTCGATTCTGTCAAAGCAGGGGATCTGATTAACTGCAAACTGGATTTGGTCATGGCGAATGATATTACCGCACCGCCTTCCATTGCAGAATTTAAAAGAGTAGGCCGTCCGGTATTTGATAAGAACAAAATCGTTCTCGTGCCGGACCATTTCCAGCCGGCTAAGGACATCAAGTCCGCTGGACTGGCAAAAATTGTTCGTGATTTTGCCAGAGAAAACGGCATCGTTAATTATTTCGAACAGGGCCGCGTAGGCATCGAACATGCGCTGCTCCCAGAAAAAGGGCTGGTAGGTCCTGGCATGGTCACCATCGGGGCCGATTCCCACACTTGCACCTACGGTGCGTTGGGCGGTTTCTCTACCGGCGTCGGTTCTACCGACCTGGGCGTGGCTATGGCAACTGGCGAAGCCTGGTTCAAAGTGCCGGATGCCATCAAAGTCAATCTCATTGGAAATAAAGCAGAAGATATCACTGGTAAAGACGTGATTCTCACCCTGATTGGTATGATTGGCGTCGATGGTGCGTTGTATCAGTCTCTGGAATTCACCGGCGACGGGGTGCATTCCCTGTCCATGACAGACCGTTTCACCATTGCCAATATGGCCATCGAAGCGGGCGCAAAGAATGGTATTTTCCCAGTGGATGAAAAAACAAAGACCTATATCGAAGGCCGTTTCAAAGGTCCTATGGATATCGTGGAAGCCGATGAAGACGCTCATTATGCCAGAGAAGTCACCATCGACCTGTCCAAGATGAAACCGGTGGTTTCTTTCCCGCATCTGCCGGAAAATACCAAAGAGGTAGGTACTTTTGGTGAAATCAAAATCGATCAGGTGGTCATCGGTTCCTGCACCAATGGTCGTCTGGAAGACCTGGCCATTGCGGCTCGTATTTTTGAAGGACACAAAGTACACCCGCAGGTACGCTGCATTGTGATTCCAGCTACCCCGACCATTTATCTCCAGGCGATGCATGCAGGTTATATTGATACATTTATTAACGCCGGCTGCGCCGTATCGACTCCGACTTGCGGTCCTTGCCTGGGTGGTTACATGGGTATCCTGGCAGCTGGTGAAAAGTGCGTTTCTACCACCAACAGAAACTTCATCGGCCGCATGGGCCCCACCGATTCTGAAATTTACCTGGCTGGTCCGCAGGTTGCTGCAGCCAGTGCGATTCTGGGACGCATCGCCGTACCGAAGGAGGTCAAATAAGATGGCAGTATTAGAAGGAAAAGTTTGGCGCTACGGCGACAACATCGATACAGACGTAATTATCCCCGCTAGATATCTGAACACCTTCGACCCGAAGGAATTGGCGAAACATTGCATGGTCGATATCGACCCCACCTTTGCAGACGAAGTCAAAGCCGGCGATATCATGGTAGGCGGCAAAAACTTCGGCTGCGGTTCTTCCCGTGAACATGCGCCGGTAGCCATCAAAGCCAGCGGTGTGCCTGTGGTCATTGCGGCTTCCTTTGCGCGTATTTTCTATAGAAATGGGATTAATGTGGGGCTGCCGCTCTTGGAAATCGGCGATGATGTGGAAAAAATCCACGCAGGTGACCAGCTGAAAATCGATCTCAACACCGGCAAGATTGAAAATATCACCACCGGAGATACCTTCCAGGCTCCACCGCTTCCAGGTTTCATCCAGGACATTGCGAAAGCAGGTGGACTGATTAATTACGTGAAAAATAAGAAATAATAATTATGCAAAAGAGAGTAGAGTGAGAAGTTAGAAGTGAGAAGTTAGAAATGGTGGTGCGGCGCACAACTTATAAAGCGCCGCAGAATGATATATTTTCAAAAGGGACTGGCTATATGAATTGTGCCAGTCCTACCACCATTTCTCACTTCTAACTTCTCACTTCTAACTATTTTAGATTTGCATACCAAGTGAATTTGAAGGAGTCAATACATATGAGTAAGCATATCGTTGTCATTCCTGGCGATGGCATTGGGGGAGAAATCACCGATGCAGCTGTGGAAGTATTAAAAAAAGTAGATTCTATTTACAACATCGGCCTCACCTATGAATGGAAAGATGCCGGCGGTGCTGCCTATGATAAAGTGGGCGAACCGTTGCCGCAGGATACCATTGATGCCTGCAAAAAGGCCGATGCCATTCTGTTTGGTGCGGTTGGCGGTGACCAGTGGGACCATCTGGAACCGGCTCTTCGACCAGAAAAGGCTATCCTGGGACTCCGCAAAGCCCTGGGTCTGTATGTCAACCTGCGTCCGGTCAAGATTCAGGATTCCATGATTGAATATTCTCCGCTGAAACCGGAAATTGCCAAAGGTACGGATATCATGATCGTTCGTGAACTGGTGGGCGGCATTTACTTCGGCGACCGCTGCGAATCGGAAATCCACAACGGCGCAGAACGAGCTTGGGATTTGGAAAACTACTCCGTACCGGAAGTAGACCGCATCACCCGTTTCGCCATGGAAGCCGCTAGAAAGCGCCACGGCCATGTGACCAGTGTCGACAAATCCAACGTACTGGCTACCTCCCGCCTGTGGAGACGGACCGTCATCAAAATCCATGACGAAGACTACCGCGATGTGAAACTGGACCACATGTATGTGGACAACTGTGCCCAGCAGTTCGCCATCCACCCGTCCTTCTTCGACGTGGTGGTGACTGGCAACCTCTTTGGGGATATTCTCTCCGATGAAGCGGCTGTTCTCTCCGGCTCTATCGGCATGCTCCCGTCCGCTTCCATTGGCGACCAGACCAGCCTGTATGAACCGATTCACGGCTCCGCTCCGGATATCGCCGGCAAAGGCATTGCCAACCCGATCGCGACCATCCTCTCTGCGGCTATGCTGCTCCGTTACTCCCTGAACGAAGACAAAGCTGCTGATGCCATCGAAGCCGCTGTCAATAAAGCCCTCGATGATGGATACCGCACCGGTGATATTTACAAAGAAGGCATGAAGAAAGTCAATGGCAAAGGCATGACTGATGCCATTTTGGAAAGAATTCAGTAAATTGGGTGACTGGTAGACTGGTGACTAGTGACTAGTGACTGGTTACTGGTGCTATCTATTTCATACATAGTGAAGTCGGATATTTACTAAAAAATCCCTAGGAGTCAGTGATGGCTCGTAGGGATTTTTGGTTGTTAGTTGTTGGTTTGCACTCCGAGTTCTTCGGATATATTTCTTCGCACAAATGCACAGAGGCATTGGTTTAGGGGTTAAGGTTTGATTGCTTACCACAAACCCTAACCCTTAAACCAATGACGCTTTGTATTTGTGCGAAATGGTAGTAAGAACCCGGCGCAGAAACCAACAACAGCTTCTATTTGTGATAAAATAGAGGTTAGAAATACTTGTTAGGAAATGGGTGACTCGTGACTGGTGACTTGTGACTGGTAAATGCGTCCCTAGTCACGAGTCACCAGTCTACCAGTCACCTGTATACGATTCTCTCGAAAGGAGGCATACCATTGGATGCAGTGAAATGTCTGATTTCCCGTCGTAGCATACGGGAATATATGGATCGACCGCTCAAGAAGAGTGAAATAGAAAATGTGGTTTCTATGGCCCAGATGGCTTCTAGCTGGGAAAATGGACAGCCTGTGCGCTATGTGGCGGTCATGGATAAAGAGGTGAAACATCGGCTGGCCATGGAATGTACCGGCGGATTTCCTTGGAACCAGGAATATATTGATGACGCGCCGGCGCTTATCGTACTCTGCGTGGTGAAAGGAATTTCCGGCTATGAACCGGATGGCAGTCCTTCTACCGAGAAAGGATCCCACTGGCAATCCTTCGATGCCGGCGTGGCGGCGGCCCATTTCTGCCTGGCTGCTCGGGCTTTGAAATTGGGTACTCTCATCATGGGACGGTATGACGAAAAGAAAGTGAAACAAATCCTATCCCTTCCGGCAGAATACGACGTGGCCTGCCTCATCGCCATGGGCTATCCGGCGGTCATTCCAGCGGCAGCGGAACGGAAAGCGGTGGATGAAATATTGACGTTTAAGTGAAAATAGTGCGTAATGCGAAGT
>DBLC01000142.1:9180-18118 GCA_002297935.1 Dialister sp. UBA734 | reverse complement strand
ATGGTCATTTGTGAAAATCCGAAACATAAGCAGAGACAAGGTTAATTAAAAGGAGGTTAAAGAGTAGATGGCACGTATAGCTGGTGTAGACTTACCAAGAGATAAGCGCGTTGAGATCGGCTTAACTTATATTTATGGAATTGGCCCCACTCTTTCCAAAAACATTTTAAGCAAAGCAGGAATTGATCCTGACGTTCGAGTAAGAGATCTGACTGAAGATGACGTTGCAAAACTCCGCAGCGTTCTCGCTGATTATAAAGTCGAAGGTGATCTCCGTAGAGAAGAATCCCTCAACATTAAACGTCTGGTAGAAATCGGTTCTTACAGAGGCAGACGTCATCGTGAAGGTCTGCCGGTTCGTGGACAGCGCACAAAGACCAACGCACGTACACGTAAAGGTCCGAAGAAGACAATCGCAGGCAAGAAGACTGCGACAAAGAAGTAATGTTGAAGGAGGGATAAAACATGGCTACGGTAAAAAGCAAAGCTAAAAGAAAAGAAAGAAAACATGTAGAATCCGGTGCAGCTCATATTCGTTCTACTTTCAACAACACGATTGTAACGATTACTGATTCCAATGGCAACACCATTGCTTGGGCATCTGCAGGCGGACTCGGATTCAAAGGCTCTCGTAAGAGCACACCATTCGCAGCACAGATGGCAGCTGAACAGGCTGCTAAAGTAGCAATTGATCAGGGCATGCGTCAGGCTGATGTCTTTGTCAAAGGACCAGGCGCAGGCCGTGAAGCAGCAATTCGTGCACTGCAGGCAGCAGGCATCGAAGTCAGCAGCATTAAGGACGTCACCCCAATTCCGCATAATGGCTGCCGTCCTCCGAAACGCAGAAGAGTATAAGGATAATCCCTTTGCGTATCATTTTGGCGCTGCAAGGCGCAGAAGGAGGACTTTCGGATGATCGAAAATACAAGCTTCACAATTAAGACTGTGGAACTCAGTGATGACAAGCGTCATGGTAAGTTTGAATGCGAACCCCTCGAAAGAGGTTATGGTATCACACTGGGAAACAGCCTCAGACGCGTGTTGCTTTCATCTTTAGACGGTGTGGCTATTACGTCTATCAAAATCGACGGCGTGCTTCATGAATTTTCCACCATTAACGGCGTCAGAGAAGATGTAACAGATATGATTCTGAATCTGAAGAAGATTCGCTTCATCGCCCACGAAGAAGCAACCTTCCCGGTTACTGTTAGAATCGATATCACTAAAGAAGGTATTTTCTATGCTGGAGATATGCAACTTCCAGCAGAAATAGATGTTCTCAACAAGGATCTGGCTATTTGCACATTGGATTCCGATGCTCATCTGGGCATGGAAATGACCATCAATCGTGGACATGGCTATGTTCCTTTCACAAAGAACAAGAGAGAGGATGACGTCATTGGCGTTATTCCGATCGACTCCATTTATTCTCCTGTCATTAAATGCAACTACAACGTCAGCGATACCCGCGTAGGCAATGAAATGGACTACGACAAGCTGACCCTTGAACTGGATACCGACGGTTCTGTCAATGCAGATGATGCTGTTTCCACAGCCGCTGATATCCTGATCAGCTGTTTCAAAAACTTCGAAAAGATTGGTAAACCTCAGGATCATGATGAGGTAGAAGATCTGGGAGCCCAGGAAGGAACAGCAGAAGGCGATGATGATGGCGGTCTTTCCGCTATTCGTGAATTGCCAATTGACGAATTGGAACTTTCCGTTCGTGCATACAACTGCCTGAAGAGAGCTGAGATTAATACTCTTGGTGAACTGATGGACAAGACAGAAGATGAATTGACCCGTGTACGCAACCTTGGTAAAAAATCTGTAGATGAAATCAAAGAAAAGCTCTCTAACTTCAGAGGCTTGAACCTTCATCTCAATAACTAAGGATTGATATATTTATAGGAGGAAAGAAATGGCTCGTAGTAGATTGAGAAGAGTCAGCGGTGCTCGTAAAGCATTGCTGCGCAGTCTCGTAACCGCTCTTTTCCAGCATGGCCGCATCACCACCACTGAAGCAAAGGCCAAAGAACTTCGCCACGTAGCAGATAAGATGATCTCCCTCGCTAAGAGAGGCGATCTCCATGCTCGTCGTCAGGCTGAAGCTTATGTTATGGACAAAGCTGTTACAAAGAAACTGTTTGACGAAATTGCAAAGAAATATACCGAACGTAACGGTGGTTACACCCGCATCGTTAAACTGGAAGGCCGTCTTGGCGATAACGCTCCACAGGTTATCATTGCCCTGGTCGACTAATACAAATAAAAAGAGAACTCCTTTTGAGGAGTTCTTTTTTTATGCGGTCATGCAAGGTATAATAGAGGGAAGCTGATTGTGGATTCAGATAATAAACTTTAATAGTGATTGTTGTTGGTTGCTGGTTGCTGGTTGTTTGAATCCCAACAACCAGCAACTAACAACCAACAACAATAGATGTATCCACTAGATGTACAAATTTTACGAAACAGGTGACAAAGAATATGGCAATGAATTTTGATATTCCAGATATTCGGGAAAATGCCAGTAAGGCAGTGATTGGAAATAAGATGCGTAAACCTCGCAAGGTGGGGGATCTTCGCTTGGGTGATACCATGCGTTCTATTTCTCATCATTATACTTGCACAGAAGAACGGGTAGATGAGGACGCAGGGACTTCTTTCTATTCCCTTTCAGAAGGAGAAAAGAATGCCAAGTTTTATGGCTTCGATGTGACGCCTATTGGTGTTTGTTTGTATCGCAAGAAAGCTGCCGCTATTTATATGGAACTGCCTGCTTCTATGCGGTCGTCTCTTTTGAAAACATTACAAGAAAAAGCAGGTTCTATGGAATCGTCTTCCCAGATGGATATGTTTGTTGATACAGTAACGTCTATTTTTGTAACAAAGCCAGGCAAGGGGGAAAATGTTTTCACTGTGGCACTGATGGATAGTGAAGCGGCCAAAGCTTTATCCGATCAAGCCGCTGTGGAAGCCACAGAGAAAGAACAAGCCAAAGGACCGTTTGGCCGTTTCTTTTCTAACTTCTTTGAACCGGTAGGACGGATCAGCCGTAAATCCTACATTCCTAAAATGCTGCTCATGGGGATTCCAGCCACCATTCTCTTCGGCTTTACTTGCTTGAAACCGGAACTCTTTGTGGGAGATCTCAATTTTTATATTGTGTCGTTCCTGATTTTGGGGACTTTATGCTTCATTTCTCTGATTAGTTTAGGCATGCGTCGTATGTCCGATTTGGGATTGTCTCATATCTATTATTGGTTGTTCTTCGTGATTCTCTTTGCGATCAATCAGCTGGGCGGAGAATTCCTGGGTTCTCAGCTCATGGCCACTCGTGTGATTGCGGTGATTTTCATGATTGCCATTATTTTGCTGGCCTTTTTCCCTGGACAGAATAAGAAAAATAAATATGGTCCGGTACCGAAGGATTAGTTGCTAATAACTCATTCATTCAATTTTCAAGAGCAAGATTGTTGTTGGTTGTTAGTTGTTGGTTGTTGGTTGTTGGTTGTTAGTTGTTGGTTGTTTGGAGCCAGACAACCAACAACAAACAACTAACAACAGTAAGTGTAACAGGTATTGGCAGAATAACTTATACGAGTAACCTGAGCAATTTGCAATAACAAAAGCCCATGGCGATATGGTATCGTCATGGGCTTATTTTTTTGGAGGCGGTGCCCGGAGTTGAACACGGGGATAAGGGGCTTGCAGGCCCCACGCCTTAGCGCTTGGCTACACCGCCATAAAAATGACTTCTATAGTGTATCGCATTTTAGTTGAAATGTAAAGGGGGAATCCGTGGGTCGTTGACCGTCAACCATTCGCAGTTAACAGTTCACTGTTAACTGTAAACTGTAAACTGTAAACTATTTACTATCCCAATGCGTATCCTTTCCGTACCCAAATGGTGTAGAGGCCGGGGATGTGGATCGGGTAGGCGTTGGTATCTTCATAGGCGGTCAGAAAGACATCGGTGGTATTTTTGTCGGCGATGATGATGGTATTGTTCTGTTTCACCAAATCTTCTTCAGCGATGAAAGGCATTACGTTTTTGGCATTCCAGGATAAGGCGCCCGGTTTCATGGCTTTCACGCGATCTTTTTCTTCGGCTCGATAAATGGTCTTTCCACTATAAAAGACAGTAGACGTGCGATAGTCATGGAGAAAAGCGATGGTGGTATTGGTGGTATCCATTTGAGCCAGTGCTTGTCCCACTTCTTTTCCGGACCGGGAGAGCATAATCGAGGGAGCTAGGAACAGGGTGAGTCCCGTATACAGCGCCATGGCACCAATGGCGACTTTTTCGATTCTAAATTCCAAATGTTCATACACCAATGCGGTTAGGATGGCTAGGGAGAATAAGCCTGGAAAGGTGTAGGTGGTGTATTTCGTAGCAATGCATTCAAAGAATAGATTAACGACGATGGCGTAGATCACGAGAAGTTGCGTGATATCTCTGGCAGAACGAAGATCCAGTTCTTTCCGTTTCCATTTTTGACAAAGCGAATAAGGCAGTGTCAAACTCCAAGGAGCAAAGCCAACAAAGAAAACAATGAGATAGAAATACCATTTGTTATGAGAAGGATGTTCTGCTACGGTAGCCCGCAGGAAATTATGAACGCCAAGGAAGTTCAGCAAGAAATCGCTACCATGAAGGTAACACATCATGCCATACCAGGAACCGCAAAGCACGGTAAAGAGTAGAAGGCCGGAAAATAAGTGGACATGCTGCATTTCTTTGATGTCTTTGTTGTACAGCAGGAATAGGACACAGGCCAGTCCGGGAAGAAGAATCCCGATGGGGCCTTTGGTTAGTGTGGCAAAGGCTGCACAGACGTAGCAGAGCCAGTAGTATTTCCTGTGCTCTGTATATCCCAAATAGAAGAAAGCAATGGCACCGCTCATGAAAAGAAATAAAGTAGAGTCCGTGATGACTGCTTTGGAAAGAAGCCAAAATTCCACGGACGTGCCCAAGATGATGGCGGAAAGCCAGCCTATTTTTTCCCCGTACACCCGGCGGGCAAACCAATAGGTGAAAAGCAGGGAAGCAATGCCCAAGAGGGCCGCTGGCAAACGGGCGGCCATTTCATTGAAGCCGAAGAGGGAAAAGGACAGAGCCAATTCCCAATAATAGAAAATCGGTTTATCATACCAGTAGTGTCCATAAATTTGCGGCGAAATCCAATCGCCGGACTGCACCATTTCTTTGGCGGTTAGGGCGTAATTCGATTCCGCCGTGTCTGTGATGGGAAGCAAATGATTGCCGATGAGGTACAGAAATAACGAAAAGACCAGTAACGTCAGGTAAGGGTGTTTTCGTATGACTTGTTGCATGAGAATCCTCCTTGGTGAAATAGCGTTTCGTTTGGTTCAGCTATACTGTACCAAGAGGGATTGAATGAATTTGTATGGATGTTTAAAGAAATGATAAATAGTCCTTTTCTGTTGTTGCACCGTTTGCAGGATATCGGTATGATACTTTAGTAGAATAAGGTTTTGTAGCGATGGCATGGTTAGGAGGACATGGAGAAGAGTTGTATATTTAAAGGTTCTGTAGTGGTGGTATGGCTAGAAGTACATGGAGATGAGTTGTGCATTTGAAGGTTCTGTAGCGATGGCGCGGCTAGAGGAACATGGAGAAGAGTTGTATATTTAAAGGTTCTGTAGCGGTGGTATGGCTAGAAGAACATGGAGATGGAGTGTGCATTTGAGGGTTCTGTAGCGGTGGTGTGGCTAGAGGAACATGGAGATGGAGTGTACATTTGAAGGTTCTGTAGTGGTGGTATGGTTAGAGGAACATGGAGATGAGTTGTGCATTTGAAGGTTCTGTAGCGATAGTGCGGCTAGAGGAACATGAAGATGGAATGTGTATTTGAAGGTTCTAAAGTACGGTGTTGAAAAGAAAGTTACCGAAACAGAACCCTATAAGAGCGGAAAGGTTTCATTGTGAAATATTCGGACTCACACCAACAGAACCTTATGACAGCGGAAAGGGTTTATTGTGAAATATTCGGACTCACACCAACAGAACCTTATGATAGCGGAAAGGTTTCATTGTGAGACATTCGAATTTGCACCAACAGAACCTTATGACAGCGGAAAAGTTTCATTGTGTGATATCCGGACTTGCACCAACATAACCTTATGACAGCGGAAATATTTCATTGTGTGATATTCGGATTGGCACCAACAGAACCTTATGATAGCGAAAATCTATCTTTGTGAGAAATCTGAATTTAGCACTTACAGAACCTTTGTATAGCTATATAAAATAAGATTACTACCTATCGAAATCATGACAACAGAACCTAAAAAATAGAAGGTGATCCGATGACCATAAAGAAAAGTTTGATACTGTCTCATATCGTGGCGTGTATTTTGCCAGTGATAATGACGCTGTTTGTGATGGCGTCTTGTTTTACCGGGCTATATTTGTACGCCAAAAGCGGAAATCACATCATGGCGGAGAGCAGTTTCCAGTTCAATGTGGCGTCGAACCTGATTAAGAATTGCATATTTCACAGCTTGCGCCATGGAAATACCCCGGAGGAGTACCAGTGGGTGATTGAAATGATTGACCCCATGGAGACCTATGTGGTCTTGTATCAGGGGGATCAGACCATGTACCAGTATGGAAATGGAAATTTTCAATCTGAAGTGCAGGCCCTGCAAGAGAAGAAGATAGAGCAAACTATTGCTGAGAGAAATCCCAAAGAAGCGGTGTATAGTTTGACCCAGCAGGGAACCTATCAATTCGTGACGAAATCAAACATTCACGGAGAAACCTACCACTTATATATTTTGGTTCATCAGCCCGGACCGGGCCATAGTGATGCGGCCTTTGAAAAGGCGCTGCGAAATACCAATCGGTTCATTGGGATTGCTTTGGTGCTTTTCGTGGTACTCAATAGCTATTTACTTTCTCGTTTCATCATTCGGAAAATCATTTCTCCGCTGCAGCAATTGCAGGAAGGAGCCGAGGAAATTCAAAAGGGAAATTTGGATGTTCATCTCCATCATGTGGGTCATGATGAATTCACCCCTTCCCTGCGGGCGTTCAATATGATGAGCCGAAAGCTCAAAGAATCGTTGCTGCAAAGAGAAGCCGATGAGGAACAGCGAAAAGAATTGATGGCCAGTATTTCCCATGACATACGGACGCCGCTGACCTCCATCAAAGCCTACGTGGAAGGACTGCTGGATCATGTGGCCAATACACCAGAAAAGCAGGAACGGTATCTGAAAGTGATTCAAAAGAAAGCGGACGTCTTGGAGCGGCTCATTGAGCAGCAGCTGCTGCTAGCGAAAATGGATGTAGGAGAAAAAGCACTGCCTCTGGAACCGTTACCCATCGGCGGCTTGGTGGAAGAATTTATAGAAGACAACCGACTGAATTGGACAAAGCGGGGCGCCCATTTCCAGTTGGATATCGATACCCATTTGATGGCCGTCGGCAGTTCCCTCCTTTTGGAACGGGTCATTGAAAATTTGGTGACCAACAGCATCAAATACAAATCGGAACCAGAAGTGACGATCCATGTGACAGTCAAAGCAGAGAATGATCAAACGATTTTGTCGGTGGCTGATGATGGGCCTGGCGTGCCGATAGAAGCCCTGCATCGCCTGCAAGATGCGTTTTATCGGACCGATAAAGCCAGAAGCAAGACAGATAATGGCAGTGGCTTAGGACTTACCATCGTCCGGCGGGCCGTTGCTTTGATGCAGGGACGTATGGAAATACAAAATGCAGAACCTCATGGGTTGGTGGTTACGATTATGTTTCCGAAGGTTCAGTAGCGATGAAATGGCTGGAGAAACATGTAGATGAAGTGTGTATACAAAGGTTCTGTAGCGATGGGGCAGTTGGAGAAACAGGGAGCTGGAGCGTGCATGCAAAGGTTCTGTAGCGATGGGATAGTTGGAGAAACATGGAAGTGGAGCGTGAATCATAAGGTTCAGTAGCGGTGAAATGAATGGAGGAACAGGGAGATGGCCTGTGTAATCAAAGGTTCCAGCGATCATAGAACCTTAATATACAGAAATCATCGAAATGTGAGAAAAACGGCTCTAGTTACTACAGAACCCTAAAACACAGAATTTATAAAGATGCGAGAAAACAGTTCAAGTCGCAACAGAACCTTAGCATACAGGAATCTTTGAGATGTTAGGAAACTGTTTGAGTCGTACCAGAACCTTTATCGATAGCGGAAAGGAGCGAATCAAATTGTCTAAAAAAATCCTGATCATCGAAGACGATGACGATATTGCATCCATTGAAAAGGATTATTTGGAAGTCAGTGGGTACGAAGTGGTGGTGGAAGAAAATGGCGTGACCGGTTTGGCGGAGGCACAGACGGGAGAGTATGATTTACTATTGCTGGATGTGATGCTGCCCGGCATGGATGGATTTGCGATTTGCCGGAAGCTGCGAGACCAAATTGATATTCCTATCATGATGGTGACCGCCAAGCGGACCGATATTGATAAGATTCGTGGTTTGGGATTTGGCGCTGATGATTATATCGAAAAGCCATTTTCTCCCGGCGTCTTAGTGGCGAAAGTGAAATCCCAGCTGGCCCAGTATGAACGACTGAAAGGAAAGAAACACGAAAATCACCGGCTTACCATCGGCGATATTTCCTTGGAATCCGATACCCATCGGGTCTTTGTGAAAGGGAAAGAAAAAGAGCTGCCGAACAAAGAATTTAAATTGCTGGAATTTTTGATGATTCACGCCGACGTGGTCTATAGCCGTGAATCTCTCTACACCCGTATCTGGGGCATGGATTCTTTAGGAAATACAGCCACTGTGCCGGTGCATATCAACCGACTTCGGGAGGCCGTGGAAGAAGATCCGTCCAATCCTAAGCACATTTTGACTATTTGGGGCGTGGGGTATAAGTTTAAGCCATAGAAACAGTGCGTAATGCGAAGT
>DBLC01000142.1:3154-9155 GCA_002297935.1 Dialister sp. UBA734 | reverse complement strand
AATTCATATAGCGCCCCAATACTCCATTTATAAAATAAAACGGTATGTATGCTAATGTAACTCATCTGTTAGTATACATACCGTTTTATTTTTTATACTTTGCGGCGCTTTATAAGTTGTGCGCCGCCACCTTCATTACGCACTACGCACTTCGCATTACGCACTCTTCTAACTATCCAATCGGGAACAGAATCCTTGCCGCGTAAATCGTAGCGGTCATTGTGATGCAGGAGAGGAAGGTGCTCATCATGACCAGTTCGGTGGCGAAGTCTTCGCAGTTGTGGAATTCCACGGCGTAGAGTACGGAGTTGACGGCGCCAGGGACGGAAGCCATGATGAGGATGGTCTGTTTGATTACGGGAGAGAAGTCCACGCCTATCATACCAGCAAGTTGAATCAGAAGGTAGCCGCAAAGGGGGCCTACTACCAGGCGGATGAAGCAGCCCAGCCAGGTATCCATGTCTTTGAAGGAAATCTGACTGCGATGGATTTGCATGCCCAGGGCAATCATGACGATAGCCACCAAGGCGTTGGCGCAATTCTGGAAGACCGGCCAGATGAAGAGAGATGTCATGTCAATGATGCCGGTAAATTTGATGGTAAAGACTGTCACCAAGGTATAAATGACCGGCATGTGGAAAACCACAGCCAGGGCATCCCGGGGCGTTAATTTCCCTTTTCCTGCCTGGTAAAGGCCCAAAGTATTGAGGGACATATTCATCTGCACCAGAAGGATGGTGGCGCAGGCGCTGGCTTCGGCCAAGTAGGGCGTTTCGCCATTGATGACGTAGGGGGCATTGCCGAAAACCAGAGCAATCAGAGCGATACCGATATTTCCGTTATTGGAAAACATGGTACCGTTCTTTAAGGCTTCAATTTTGGCAACGCTCATGCCGCGCATTTTCCCAAAACACCAGGCGATGAAGCCGATGAGGAACATTTGCACAAAAGCAAGAATAAATACGTTGAAAAGAGTGACGTCGATTTTTGCTACGTAAATGCTGTAGAAAATGAAACTGGGCAGAACGATGTAAAAGGTCAGTTTATTTAAGGACTGGATGTCTACTTTGAATTTCTTGTCGCAGAAATAGCCAATGCCCACGAAAACCAGCAGGGGAAGAATATTATCTGAAATAATTTGTAAAAATGCCATGGTGCCACCTCCTTATAGCCCCACCGGGAAGAGAATCCGGGCCAGATAAATGGCAGCGGTTATGGTCACGATACCGATGAGGGTATTGAAGATGACGGACTGTGTCAGAATTTGCGGATCCGAGCGGAATTCTATGCCGTATAGTACCAAGGTCAGAGAGGAAGGTACGGCGGCATAGAGGAAGAATACCTGACTGGCTTCCGGCGACCACTGTCCCATGACGGTGATGAAGAGCCAGGCCAGGAGAGGAGAAACCAGCAGTTTGAGAATCGCAGCGGCTACATTGAAGTGATTCACCTGGGTTAAATGGGTGCGGTGCAGCTGCAGACCGATGGTGATCATTACCAATACGATGAAGGCACCGTCGAAATGGGTAAAGACCGGATACAGGAACGTGCCTTCCAAGCGGAATGGAGAGGAACGAACCAGCACGGCCAACAGGACCGCGTAGAAGACAGGCATTTTCAGTAAAGCAGGAAATAGATGAATCCGCTTGTCGGAATCACTCCGAATGAGGGCGCCGCCCCATGTATTGACGGCCACGTTCATCAGAATCATCAGAATGGCCATGGTTCCCATGGCGGTTGTGAGGTACGGCGTTTCTCCATTGACCACAAAGGGATCATGAGAAAAGACCAGCATCACCAGAGCGGCACCTAAATGACCGGAATTGGAAAACGTGGAAATAGCCTGGAAATCTGCTTTATCCTGCGGCGATAGGCCTAGCCATTTCGCTACCCATCCGGAGAGCACAAAGAGCAGCACCATCAGCAGCAATGCCGCAGGGACAAGGCTCCAATCCTGGGGATGGGGCTCATATTGGTAAATGCTGAAAAACACAAAGCAAGGAAGCACCACATAGACGGTGAGCTTGCTATAGGTAGAAATATCAATTTTGAACTTGCTGTCCAGGAACCACCCGCAGCCAATAAAGGCGAAGAGAGGGAAAATGTCGTTCCATAAAATTTGTAAAATGGTCATGGTCATCCTTCCTTAAGTAGTTAACAGTTAACCGTCAACCGACAACTACTTACATTCATTTATTATTTTTATCCTATAAGTATACAACGATTGAGAAGACTTAGAAAGTGTATTATTGGTGACTAGTAGCTGGTGGCTAGGGATTAGAAATTAGTAAGGGGCAATAATTCATATGACTCGTATGTATTGGGGGAATATTGCATCATTGTACAAATGGCTAGTGCGCAGGTTTCTACAAGTTTTGTCAAATACCCTTGCATCGATTTTATTTTTTATAAAAAAGAGGGTATTGGGGCGCTTCCAAATTTTGTGCGCCCCTTCCACCACTCCTCACTACGCACTTTTCTAATCCCTAAGGCCTAGCTACCAGTCACCAATCTCCTAAAATCATTCATCTATCATTTATAATCATTGAGAAAATGAATGATATACTAATTGAAATAAAAACGAGCAATAATTACATATAATATATATATTATTACCAATCATGTATAAATTTGAATTGAAAAAATGAAATAATAACTTGCCATGGGCCCATCAATTGTATAAAATAGAAAAGTACGTTATCAGTTCTTTGGTGGTGTTTCACGCAGGACGAATTGAGTGGACGTCCGTGACGTAGAACGAAGCAAGGGGAATGATCCATCCCGGAAAGAGCTAGATAGAAACAATAAGAAAAAAGAAATGAGAAACATTTCAATGGATCATCAGGACTTTCTGGGACATGGGAGGAGAGAAATATGGAAGAGAAAGATCAGGAAATGCATGAAAACCTGGAACGTGGCCTGAAAAACAGACATATCCAGCTTATCGGTCTAGGTGGCGCTATCGGCGTTGGCTTGTTCCTGGGGTCTGCTACGGCTATCGAATTGGCAGGTCCATCGGTACTTCTGACTTACATCATCGGCGGGATTGCCATTTATTTCATCATGAGAGCGCTGGGAGAATTGTCCGTAGCGTATCCAGTATCTGGGGCCTTCAGCGCCCATGCGGCCCGTTTCTTGGGACCAAAATGGGGTTATCTGACCGGTTGGACCTACTGGTACATGTGGATGGTAACCTGTATGGCGGAACTCACAGCCGTCGGGATTTATATGAATTTCTGGTATCCAGACCTTCCGCAGTGGGTATCGGCATTGGCCGCTCTGGTCATTATGACTGTGGTTAACTTCATCGCCGTTTCCGCTTACGGGGAATTTGAATTCTGGTTCGCTTTGGTTAAGATTTGTACTATTATTTTCATGATCATCAGTGGTGCCGGCATGATTCTGTTCGGCTTTGGTAACGACGGCGTCGCTACAGGCATCAGCAACCTGTGGGCCAATGGCGGTTTCTTCCCCAACGGCATCAGCGGTACTTTGATGGCTCTGGTTATGGTTATGTATTCTTACCTGGGCATTGAAATCATCGGCGTCACCGCTGGCGAAGCGCACGATCCGAAATCCACCATTAAGAAAGCCATCGATGAAGTGTTCTGGCGTATTCTGATTTTCTATGTACTGTCTCTGGGCGTTATCATGTCCATCTATCCATGGAATGAAATCGGTCATATGGGCAGCCCATTCGTTGTCACTTTTGAAAAACTGGGCATTTCTGGTGCCGCTGATATCATCAATATCGTGGTCATCACCGCCGTTCTTTCTTCTTGCAACAGTGGTATTTTCAGTTCCGGTCGTATGCTCTACAACCTGTCTCTGCAGGGAAATGCACCGCAGTGCTTCCAGACCTTGAACCGTCATCGTCTGCCATGGGTGGGCATCATCTTCTCGTCTGCCATTCTTCTCTGCGCCGTAGCACTGAACTATGTGATGCCAGCAGAAGTTTTCGTGTATGTCACCAGTATCGGTTCCTTCGGCGCCCTGTGGACTTGGTTCGTGATCCTTCGCACCCAGCAGAAATTCCGTGCGTCTCTGTCTGAAGAAGAAAAAGCAAAGCTCACCTACAAAATGCCATTTGCCCCATACTCTGGCTACCTCACCATGGCATTCCTCTTCTGCGTCGTTGTGGCATCGGCCTTCCGCGATGACACCCGCGTGGCTCTCTTCGTTACCCCGGTTTGGTTCATCCTTCTGCTGATTGGCTATAAATTTGTCAATCATGAAAAGAATGGATCTGCTAAAGTGGTAGATGCTGTAAAAGCAACAGAAAATAAATAATGAACAATGAGGCAAGGCTTCCGTTTTAGGAGCCTTGTTTTTTGTTGCGTTGGGATTAGTAGCTAGGCCCTAGGGATTAGGGTTCTGTAGCGGTGGACAGGTTGAAGGAAAATGGAAATGAAATGTGCATGGAAAGGTTCTGTAGCGATGAGTTGGAAATGTACAACATGGTGGAGAAACGGCTATGCAAAGGTTCTGTAGCGGTGAATTGGCAAGTGTATAACATGGAGATGAAATGTGTATCATAAGGTTCTCGTGCTGAGGAAATCGGATAGATTTCCAATAGCACGAGAACCCTAAGAACCCTAAGAACCCTAAGAACCTTGAGAACCTTGAGAACCCTATTAACAATTAATATACAAAAACGGTGACATAGTTATGAAACGAGTGATTTTATCCGGTGGTGGCACCGGTGGACATATATATCCGGCAATTACCATTGCCAGAGAACTTTCCAAGTTGGACGATGTGGAATTTCTATTCGTAGGAACGCCTCACGGCATGGAATCCCGCATCATTCCCGAAGAAGGATTTGCCTTTGCTTCCTTGGAAGCGGCAGGTCTGAAACGACGACTCACATTGGAAAATGTGAAAATTTTAGTGAAAACGGCCAGCAGTTTGTTCACGGCCCGAAAGATTCTGAAAGACTTCAAACCCGATGTGGTGATTGGTACCGGTGGCTACGTGTGCGGACCAATTCTGCTGGCAGCGGCGTTGTCCCACATTCCCACGTTGATTCAGGAACAGAACGTCATCCCTGGGGTAACCAATAAGATTCTGTCCCGCTTTGTGGACAAGATTGCCTTAGGATACGAAGCAGCCCAGCCCCGTTTCCCGCACCCAGAGAAATGCATCTACACCGGAAACCCCATTCGCCCGGACATCCTTTCGGCGAAACGAAAAGAAGCCAGAGAGGCTTTGGGATTGACCGATGACGACTTCATGGTCCTCATCACCGGTGGCAGCCGAGGGGCTCGCACCATCAATACCGCCATGATTGGTGTACACCAGCATTTCAAAGACCAGAAACACCTTTGCCTGTACCATGTGACCGGTTCTTTGGAATACGACAAAGTGATGAAAGCCCTGGACGCTGACAAAGACGGCCATTACGGCAGCGCCAGCCGGATTATCAAGTACGAATACCACATGCCAAAAGCCCTGGCGGCCGCCGACCTGATTCTCTGCCGCGCCGGTGCCATCAGCCTGGCCGAACTGGCTGCTCGTGGCCTTCCGTCCATCCTGATTCCGTACCCCTACGCTGCCGAAGACCACCAGACCTTCAACGCTCGCGTCTTCGTAGCCGCTGGGGCCGCGAAAATGATTGTAGATAAATACGTCACCGATAAAGAACTGATTCAAGACATTGAAGAACTGAAAAACCACCCGGACACCCTGCAATCCATGGCCCAAGCGGCCGAAACCTTAGGGAAACCACAGGCGGGACAAGATATAGCGAAATTGGCGTTGTCGCTGGTTCGGAAGTGATTGGTGACTAGTGACTGGTAGCTAGGGATTAGTAGCTAGGCCCTGGGATTGGGGGTTTGGCCCGTGTCCGTTACTTTCACTTTTCATGTAAAATATAGAGAAAAAGGTTAAAAGGGTTAAAAAGGTTAAAAAGGGGTATAACACTAGCATTCTTACCGCTATTTTTTAGCGGTAACGCGAAATATGCCACTTATTATTTACTTCTCCAGCGTCTTGGCTCCCC
>DBLC01000142.1:0-3146 GCA_002297935.1 Dialister sp. UBA734 | reverse complement strand
GGGGAGCTGCCGAAGGCTGAGGGGGCAGCGCAAGCGGTATACTTCGCTATGAACATATCACGCGTATTCGGTGCTGCCTGCTCCTAGCGATACCATTGAAAATATGTCGCAAAAGAAAGAATCTCTAGCGATAGCCCTCTTCCTATGGAAGGGGGGCAGGGGGGATAGCTCCCACTAGCGGTATTACTTCTATCGTCGAAATGACGTCTGCGGCAAGAGGCATGTTCAATAAACCTTTAGAACCCTAAGAACCCTAAACAACCTATCATAAAAAGGGGTATTGGGGCGCTTCCAAATATTGTGCGCCCCTAAGTAAGTTTACACCGCTGTCTCGGCTCCCCTGTCGGGGGAGCTGCCGAAGGCTGAGGGGGCAGCGCTAGCGGTATAAAACGCTTACGGTACGACAATCCGTTGCGGGACTAATACCACTACGCACTACGCACCACGCATTACGCACTATTAAAATTTACAAGGAGGATCCTGCTATGGATTTGAATAAATATCATCGATTTCACTTTGTAGGAATTGGTGGCATGGGCATGAGAGCCTTGGCAAAAATTCTGCTAGACAAAGGGTATGACGTGTCTGGCTCTGATATGAATGATTCTCCTTTTTTAGAAGATTTCCGTAAAAAAGGAGCCCATGTTTTCATCGGCCATGAGGCGAGCCATGTGAAAGGGGCGGATTGTCTCATTATTTCCTCCGCCATTTCCGACGACAACCCGGAATTGTTGGAAGCCAGAAAGGAAAATATCCCAGTATTCCATCGCTCCGATGTGCTGGCTGCTATGTTCCAGTGGGGGAAAGGCATCGCTGTAGCCGGGGCCCATGGGAAATCCACCACCTCTGCTATGGTTGGACAGATTTTCTATGAAGCCAAGAAAGACCCCACCATCGTACTGGGCGCCGCTGCCGATTACATTCACGGCAATTCCGTCTTGGGTCACGGCGATTATGTCATTGCCGAAGCCGATGAAAGCGATGGCTCTTTCTTGAAGTTCTCCACTTTCCTTACGGTGGTGACCAATATCGAGGACGACCATTTGGATCACTATGGCACGGTGGAAAATATTCGCAAAGCCTTTGTGGAATTCATCAGCCATATTTCCTATACCGACGGCGCGGCCATTCTTTGCATCGACAGCGATGGGGTGAAAGCCATTCTGCCTCAGGTGACACAGCCGGTCATCACCTATGGATTTGACAAAACCGCCGATTACCAGGCAGCCAATAAACGGTATGAAAACAAGCACCTGTTCTTCGATGTACTCCACAAAGGGGAAAACCTGGGCACCATCGAACTGCAGATTCCAGGAACCCACAACATTCGCGACGCTTTGGGCGCTGTGGTGGCTGGGCTCTATTGTGGTATTTCCTTTGGTACCATCCAACAGGCATTGTCCCGTTTCGTAGGAGTGAAGCGCCGGTTTGAAACCAAATCCAGAGAGAATGATCTCTGGGTGGTGGACGACTATGCGCACCATCCGACAGAAATCGAAGCGACCCTCAGGGCCGCTCGCGAAACCGGGGACCATCGCATCATTTGTGCGTTCCAGCCTCACCGCTACTCCCGCACCCAGCTGTTGCAGCAGGAATTTGCGGAAGCCTTCGACGATGCGGATGTGCTTTTCTTTACCGACATCTATGCGGCCAGCGAAGAACCGATTCCTGGCGTGGATGGACACCTGATTCCTTCCTTGGTGGCGAAACGAAATCCCCAGAAAGAGATCCATTATGTGGAAAATATTCACGAAATGGCAAAAGCTCTATATGATTTTGTCAAGCCAGGTGATATGATAATAACCATGGGAGCGGGCAGTATTTTCCGCTCCGGTGAAGAATTGATTCAAATGGTAAAGGAAAAAGGGATAAACAAGTGATTACAAAAGACAGTAAAATCGTAGTCCTCATGGGTGGCCCTTCTACAGAAGCAGAGGTTTCTAGAAATACAGGGACCGCCATTACGGAAGCCTTGTCTTCTATTGGCTACTCGGTGACACCGATGGAATACGACCCACATCACGTGGTAGAAAATCTGAAAACCTTAGGGGCTGATGCAGTATTTATCGCCCTTCATGGGAAATATGGGGAAGATGGGACCGTGCAGAGCGTGTTGGAATTGGCTGAAATCCCATACACCGGTTCTGGGGTGACATCCAGCGCCATCACCATGGACAAAATCATGACCAGCCACTTCTTTAAGCAGGCTAACCTGCCCATGGCAGATTCTAAGCCCTACTATCTGAAAGATGGAAAAGAAGCGGTGAAAGCGGATATTCTGTCCCATTTCACGTTCCCTGTGGTACTGAAGCCCGCTTGCGAAGGCTCCACCATTGGGATTGAAATTGTCAGAAAAGAAGACGACCTGGAAGGCGCCATTGATCGGGTGTTCCACGTGGAACCTCGTATCCTGGCCGAAGCCTATCTGGCAGGCGACGAATTTACCGTGTCCGTCCTGGACGGTAAAGCTCTCCCAGTGATTCAGATTTGCCCCCATTCCGGGCAGTATGACTATCATTCGAAATACACCAAAGGCGCCACCGATTACATCGTACCGGCACCGATTTCGGAAGAACTGACCCAGGAAATGAGCCGCCTAGCCGAACAGGGCTATCGCATGGCCGAATGTGCCGGCGTGGTCCGCTTCGACTTCAAGACCGATGCAGCAGGGAAACCGTTCATTCTGGAAGCCAACTCCATCCCCGGCATGACTGCCACCAGCCTGGTACCGAAAGCAGCCGCTGCCGCCGGCATGGACTTCCCGACCCTTTGCGAAAAAATCCTCCTTGAAGCAGGATTGAATAAAGTGTAAAAAGGCAATGAGGAATTAGAAATTAGGAATGAGGAATGGTGGATAGGGCGCCTCAAATTATAAAGCGCCCCGGATTTATATAAGGTTATTATTCTGCTGACTTGCTGTGTTTCACAGTGAGAAGATAGGGCTTGCGAAAAGGTTAAAAGGGTTATAAAAGGTTATGAAACTCACGAAATCACATAACCCTTTATAACCTGTATACCCTGGATTGTAGCGGTATGCCATTATGTTTGATATCGAACATGGCAGAACAATAACCTTTATAAAAAGATAATTGTTCTACGAACTTGCTATATCTCATCATGAGAAGATAGGGCTTGTCAAAAGGTTA
>DBLC01000140.1:10191-10480 GCA_002297935.1 Dialister sp. UBA734 | reverse complement strand
GGTTTGGGGTTTGGGGTTTGGGAAAATATAATTCAAATTTCCTAGCGTAGAAAGCTCATTTTTCATAGATACACGGTGGTCTCCAACGGTATATAAAGCCAATAACCAATCCATTCTTGCTCCAATAGACACAAGAGATTTCATTGTATCGTCATTTCGACCGATCCTATTTGTGCGAAATGGCACAAAAGATTTGAAATGAGATGTGCCCCTGAGTGGAGAAATCTCTCAGCACCAGCGGTAAGGGCTTGATGACACAGTTCATGACAGCTCGCTAGGGAAACACTGA
>DBLC01000140.1:0-10041 GCA_002297935.1 Dialister sp. UBA734 | reverse complement strand
TTCAAACTCTTTGATTAAATCAGCGATTAAATCAGCGTTTCCCTAGAACTGCTTCTCTCGCTTCGCTCGAGATAACGTCTCACCGTTGCGATTGGATACAGAAAGCCCTTCCCGCTAGTGCTGCGAGATTCCTCCACTCTCCTACACATCCAGTTTTATTACGTCTCTGCCAGCAAGCACAAATACGACCGGTCGAAATGACGAAAACCCTGATCACCACACGCAAGCAACCTGTCCTCTCTATCACCTCTCCCATACCAATGAAAATTTTCCAAATAGAAACAATTTCGATAAAATGTTCTTGCTTATTTCTGAAACTATGATATACTATAGATAAGCGAAGCGGAAGCCCCTGTGGAGGGATCCCAGAAAAATACACAGGACAGTGGAAGCTGCAGTTCGCCTACCAATGGTGAATACCATAAGCGCGCCGGGAAGTACATTCCCGTCCAGAGGGGAAGAAAATAGAAAACGATTTCCTTCCATGTACAACCAAATATGAAGTCTTATGCAATTCCCTTTCGAGAAAGAATCCGCACCGGAGAAAAGGTACATACAGATGAAAATTTGTATGCCGGCTATACCTCTTCTTCGTGTGCGGATTTTTTGCGTTTCCAAGGAAATGTCAATATCGATGGCTCCTATTTCTCGAACTCTTCCCATAGGTTGACTCTTCCCATAGGTTGTATAATATGTATTGTATAATATTTTTATCACAATTTCTTAGAGTCCAAGGTTTTAGGTTTAGGGTTTAGGATTTGGAATCTTGCATGTAAACCTTAAACCAATGACACTTTCTCGCCGTGCTAATTGCAAGCAGTAGACCGGGGAATCAAACCATAAACCCATTGTCGAACCTGAGTAACCTGAGAACCTTGAGAACCCTAAGAACCTTTTAACAAATAGCGAAACACGGCGAATTGACGTAAACATATCATATCGCAAGCAAAAAGGAGTCCCCATGAATACCAAAGAAACCATAGATACCATTTTGGCTGAAACAGGAAAAGCCGTACTGGGCAAAGAAGACGTACTGAAACACATCCTCACCGCCATTTTATCCGGCGGCCATATTTTGATTGACGACATCCCCGGCGTAGGCAAAACCACCATTGCGGTGGCGTTCACCCATGTACTGGGATTGGATTACAAACGAATGCAGTTCACACCGGACGTGCTCCCTTCGGATATTACCGGTTTTTCTATGTATGATAAAAATTCCGGTACCTTCCGTTACATGGCCGGCAGTGCTATGACCAATTTCTTCTTGGCCGATGAAATCAATCGCGCTTCTCCGAAAACCCAGTCGGCCCTGCTGGAAGTGATGCAGGAAGGAAAACTGTCGGTGGATGGAAAAACCTACGCCGTGCCGCAGCCTTTCATCGTCATGGCCACCCAGAATCCATTCGGTTCTTCCGGCACCCAGGAATTACCAGAATCCCAGACCGACCGTTTCATGATCCGCATCACCGTGGGCTATCCTTCCAAGGAAAATGAAATAGAAATCCTGAAAGGGGAGCGCCGTAGTTTGGCAGAATCTTTATCTCCTGTAGTAACTCCTGAAACGCTGCTGGCACTTAGAAAAGAAGCCGCTGCGGTCCACGTAGAAGACAGCGTCTATGCCTACATGGTAGACATTGCCGCTGCTTCCAGAAACCATCCCGACGTGGCCCTGGGCATTTCTCCCCGTGGCACCATGGCCCTGGCGGCTATGACCAAATCCCATGCGCTCATGGAAGGCCGCACCTATGCCACTCCGGACGACGTGATCGCCGTGGCTCCCTATACCCTCTCCCACCGCCTCTCCCTCACCGGAGACGCCCGCTTTGCTGGGAAAACTGCCGAATCGGTACTAGCTGAAATCATAGGAGCTATTCCGCTGCCGGCGTTATCGTAAGGTTCTGGATGTGATAATTTGGCTGGATTCTCATCTCACTGATGTCGCTGTCAAAAGGTTCTGTTGGTGGAGATTTCGATGGATTCTCATCTTGATAATTCCGCTGTCATAAGGTTCTGTTGGTGAAGATTTCGATGGATTTTCATCTCGATGATTCCGATCTCATAAGGTTCTGTTGGTGGGAATTTCGATAGAGTTTCATCTCAATGATTTCGCTCTCAAAAGGTTCTATGAGTAATAAGAACCTTTTGAGAGCCATCATCATCCCTACGGTATCAAACCATAAACGCTCCAACGGAACCCTATGATAGCGGTTATCATGCCAACGGCCTCTGCCCACAATCACGCCCCCAGAACCTTTACATAACTGCTAACGTTCCATCTGCTCCCATCCATACCATCGCTACAGAACCTTTCTACTCCATACCACCGCTAGAGGTCTACCATGAAATATTTCTCTTATCTATGTATAGCCATCATCGCCATACTGCTTATGATTCTTTACGACTTGTACGCCGCCTTTCTGTTGGCGATGATTTTCCTTCTGCTGCCCTGTCTTTCTTGGGTGCTAGGGAAAATCACGGAAAGAACTCTGTCTTGCCAAGTGTCGTATCCTGTTTCCGCCGTGCGAGGGACGCCGGTGGAAATTGTGCTTTCTGCAAAAAGTCCCTGGATTTCTTTTTTCTCTTCCCTGACCGCTTTTTTAGGCACCGAAGAATACGAATCCTATGAGGAAGAGGCCCATGCCATGCATTTCATTTTCCAATGGCCCCTTCCTCACTGCGGCCGCATCCATTTGGGGCAAGCATCCCTTTCCTGGCGAGATGTGCTGGGTCTATTTCATTCTAAAAAAGAAATTCCCACCGGCAGCGTGGTGGTCCTACCAAAACGAATCGGACAGGTGCCGCAGATTCTCCACAGCTTGCTTCGGTCCGCTCACAGTGACGAAGTGGAATATTTTGGCGCTACGGAGTACAAACCAGGAGACAATCCACACCTGATCAATTGGAAAATTACCGCCCGCCGCGACGAAGTGTATGTGCGTGATTCCGCACCGGCTGACCAGGCTCGCATTGCGTTGGCCGCCGACTATGCGGCCGACGCAGAAGAGCGGGACACTATCAGCGATGCGCTCTATTCCGCCGGACTGGCCCTCATCGCGTCTCACATGGCTTTTCATTTCGCCTGGGTCACCGACAAAGGGGTGCCGGTGGTTTCCCTCATTCGAAGTGAATCGGAATGGCAAACTTCCATTTCTTCTTTCCTGAAACAAGGCGGAGACGGTGCTTTGAAAGACAGCCATCTGTCTCCGTCCCTTCCGATTTGTTATCTCACAGGAAATCCTTCGCCAGTCATCGCTGCGCCGCTTCGCCCCACCATTTGGTGTGCTAAAGATGGCATTTCCCGTGCCGCTTTATCGGGCCGCAAACAAATTTATCACGCCTTAGGAGGGACCCCATCATGACACGTATTTCCCTATGGGCCGCCCTCCTCTCCGCTTTGGGTGCCGCCGGAGCCACTGCGGGACTTTTGTCCTACTTCGGTGATTTCTATTTCTACAGCACCGTGGCTTTCCTTTTGACTGCGGCGGGATCGGTTGTGCTGCCCCTGTTACCCACCAAGAAACAATCGCTGCTCCTGGGCGGACTCTTTCTCTGTTTCCCGCTGGTGTACGTTCTAGGCAGTGAAACCATAAGAAATAGCGGTACCGCCGCTTTATATGCTTTGGCGGACCACTTGAAAGAGCCTTACAATTTGGAAGTGACCCTTTCCCCATTGCCGGCAGGTTTCAGTGAGACACCGTTTCTGCTTTATCTCACCAGTTTCATGGCCTGCCTGTTCCTGCTCGGTTTTTGGTCCCATGTAGGAAAACTACTAGCTTCCGTGCTGTCCCTGGCGATCCTGCTTCTGGGATTCTACTTCGGCGTGAATCCCCCTGCCTTCTCAGTTCTTCTCATCACCGCCTATACCATTGCCACCATTTCTTCTTTTAGAAATCGGGGGCCTGGGCAACCGGAAATATTGGCCTTCGTCTCCGCTGTGGTCTTGGGGGCTGTATTTCTTTTGTGCGTTCCGGAAAGTCGCTACGAGCAGCCCAAACTGTTTTCTTCGCTGCAAGAAAAAATCGTTTCCTGGGTGGACCCCTATGATCCGATTTTCCACGCCGGCAATGCCTACACTGGCCTCATGAAAGGCACCGATGGGCGGCAGCAGTTAGGAAATACCCAGGGGATTCACTACACCGGCCGCATGATTGCATCCATCGAAACCGCAGACAGTCCCCATCGAATCTATCTCCGCAGTTGGGTGGGCGGGCTCTACGAAAAGAACCAGTGGAAAGAGCTCCCCGACAACGCCTATCAATCGGCAGCGTCTCTCTTTGCCAAGAACCAAGGCGAATGGTACGATCAAGGGGCTTGGCTCATGGAAGTACTGGCCCGAAATCCCGCCGTGGCCCAGCATCTTTTAAACTATACCCAAGAAAATGAATTGGCCCAGTTCAAAAAGGAATTTTCCGTCAACCAAGTGTATGACGAAACCTCCTATTTCCTGCTTCCCTATGATGCAGATTTCGGGGCCCCCTTCTTCGTGTACGACCGCTCTCCTCGCGGCAAAGATGGTAAAGCCTACAGCACCGACATCTGGCAGCTCCCCGGCGGCGCTCTGCTTGCCATGATGGATAAAGAAACCATTTCTGACCCGTATTACCTGACCTATATAGGAGCCGAACGGGAATATCGGAAATTCGTTTACGCCCAGTATTTAACCATTCCGGATGCCGTGAAAGACGCTTTGTCTGCCTTAGGACCCATCTCGAAAGTGTCCACTTTGGCGGAAAAGAGACAACGCATCGAAGAGATTCATCAGTTCTTAACCACCCAATATCGCTACAGTACCCATCCGGGCCGCACGCCGAAAGACGCCGATTTCATTTCCTATTTCCTGACAGACAATAAAAGCGGCTATTGCACCTCCTTTGCCTCGGCGGCCGTCATGCTGCTTCGCGCTTCTGGGATTCCTGCTCGCTACGCTACGGGGCTTACCGTAGGGGCTGATGAAATCCAAGAAGCGCCGCTTACCAAAGAAGGACTTCACAGCTTGGACATCAATGACCATCACGCCCACGCTTGGGCCGAAGTGTACGTCGATGGGTTGGGTTGGCGGCCTTGCGAAATGACCCCCGATGTGAATGGCACGGAGAATCCATTCCCCATTCCGCCGGAGAAACAGAAAAATGAATCCGGTGCGCCCAATACACCACCGGATCCGAAAGACAAAGACCAGTCTTCTTCTGAAAAGCCACAGACACCACCGCCGTCTTCGCAGAATCCGAACCAGAATCAACCGCAAAATCCACAACAGCAACCCTCTCCGGAGCAGAAATTGACACCCCAGCAACCACCGAAAACAGGAAATGGTATTTCTTCCCTGCTGTCGTTCTTGTTGAAAATCCTGTTGCTCCTTTTGGTACTTTCCCTCTATCCGCTGTATCGCCTCACCGCCGTATCTCGCCTGTTTGCCAAAGCTCTCACGTCAGACGCTTCGTTCCATCAATTCTTGGACTACACCATGCGCCTCACCACCTGGGCCGGCCTTCCGATAAAAGGCAGCTATGGTGCTTGGAAAGAAACCTTAGGCAAAGATCCTCGATTCACCGGATTCCCTCACGTGGTAGATTTGCTGCTCACGGCGAAATATGCCGGACAACCGCTTACCTTAGAAGCGAAACAAGAAATCCTTTCTATTGTGAAAGAAACCAGAAAGCAGTGCTTTGCACCCCTCTCTCTGGTGCAGAAGATTCGGTTCCGGTTGATAGAGAAATTGTGATTGGGTTTTGGTGACTAGTGACTCGTGACTGGTGACTAGGGATTAGAAAATATGGAACTCTAACGGTAGATGCACTAGCGATTACCCCCTTTCACTGAAAGGGGGCAGGGGGGATAGCTCGCACTAGCAGTATGAAATACCAAATGAGAATGTAGCTGTAGGCGTCCTGCGATTGCGTAGCAAGATTATTAGAGATAATTGACGCTGTCGCTGAGCGCCTATGCCGATCTGTTTCATCTCCTATTTCATAACCGCTAATGCGAACTATCCCCTGGCACATTTCGCTTCGCTCATGTTCTGTCCCCTTCCAAAGGAAGGGGATCTTTTTATTTTCCCGCTTCACAAAAGTTTTCCCGTTTAGAAAGCAGATAGCACTCGCGTCTATTAGCACATTCGAGAAACCTAAGAACCTTTAGCACCTTCAGAACCCTTCGCCCCTGTAACTTCCAGCGAAATCATCGCCACTGAACCAACACCTGACCGTTACAGTCCCCTTTACGACTCCCAGTCAATACCTATCGTTTTCATGCATGTAAACCCCATGTTTTCATGCATAATATGTATACGTTCCACGGTTAACTTCCTATGACCAGCATGGTATAATATTTAAATAAAAGATAAATTATAGGTCATTTCCATGCACGGCTGGTGCATCACAATGAAGAAAAATGAGTAGTGCAAGAGTAGCTAGGGAACGATAAAAAAACAACCAACTGCCGACTTTCTATAAAAAGGGGCATTGGGGCGCTTCCAAATTTTGTGCGCCCCTTCCACCACTACGCACTACGCACTCCTCACTACGCATTACACGTGATTTCAAAAGACCAATGATACACTACCCACTCCCTAAAATCTCGGAGAGAGATGACGAAAGGTTGGAATTTTATGCGACAGTATTCCTATGCCCTACACAATGCAGCAGATATTCCCAAAGCCATTGCATATTTCAAACAATGCTATACCCCGGAAAGCGCCGAAGGATTCTTTTCTGTCACCACGCCGCTCAATACCCCTGCTTGGATATCACAGATTCAGCAGGCTTTTTCCGATGCCTTCCCGGAGACGCCACTGGCCGGCATGACCACCGCCAGTTCCATTCAAGGAGGCCGGATGCATCACACCGGAACGGGCATCACGCTGCAGGTATTTGAAAAGAGCCAAGTCCATCAGTTTTGCTACGACCTCAGAAAAGAGACATTGGAAGATGTAGGTATCCAGTGTCTGCGAGATATCCAAAGTCTCTCCCATGTGGCAGGCGTACAAATTCGCTACGCCCAAAAGAAAGTGATGGGACAACCGCAGGATTTGCAAATTTTCTTGGATTACCTGTCCGACCTAGATGAATCAATTCCTGTATGGGGCGGCTATGCGGACATGCCCACCTTTGGCAACCAGACCTATGTATTCTGCAATTCCTGCATCCATCCCGCTGGCCTGGTCGTTTCTGTCTACTGCGGCGATATTCATATCGAATCCCAAAGTGTGCTGGGCTTCCAGCCCCTGGGCCGTCTCATGACGGTTACCGCCATGGATGGGCCTATGGTCATCAAAGAAATGGATCATAAACCGGCCACCTTCTTCTATGAAAAATATTTGCACTACACCAATTTCAGAAATAAAACGCTGCCCTTTCCTTTGGTCCACCAGAAATATGACAGCGTCCACGCCCATATGCCGTTGGAGTCCAGAGCAGATGGGGCACTTTGTTTCAATACGGTGAGCTACGTGGGTGACCAACTCCATCTGTCCTACGGAGATCCCAATGCGATTCTGCAGGCGAACCAGAAAATTTTCTGCAAAATTCGCCGGTTCTCTCCCGAAGGGATTCATATTACCAATTGCAATACCCGTCGGCTATTTCTGAAAGAAAACGCCAATGCCATCATTGAAGATTATGAAAAACTGGCTCCTTCTTCTGGCTGCTACGTAGATGGAGAAATCTTCCGTCACGGCAAGAAAATCGTAGGCTCCAACATGATGCTCGTTGCTACGTCATTCCGGGAAGGAGAACCGAAGCCGATTCCCAAACAGTGCCAACAGCACAAGCACGTGGACCTGGACGATTCTCTCTCCACCATCCAGTACTTGGCCACCTTTATCCAAGTGGCTATGAACGAACTGGAAGAAACCATGCAGCAGCTCACCTTTGCGGCCAGCCATGACAATTTCACCGGCCTGCTGAACCGTTCTTCCATCGAAAATCTGCTGCAGAAAAATATGGCAGAATGCAATAAAAATGACCAGCCCTTCTCGGCCATCATGGTGGACGTGGATTTCTTCAAACAGGTCAATGACTACTGCGGTCACGATGTGGGCGATAAAGTGCTTCTCCAAGTGGCGCACACCATTCAGGACCACGTCCGGCCCACCGACTTCGCTGGCCGCTGGGGCGGCGATGAATTTGTCATTCTCCTGCCGGGACAACCACTGGAAAATGCCAAGATCATTGCGGAACGACTGCGGGAGCACATCTACATCACCGGTCTGATGCCCAACGACACCCCCATCACAGCCAGCTTCGGTGTCACCACCTCCCTGGCCGGCGAAAGCGAAATCGACTTCTACAAACGAATGGACAACGCCCTCTATAAGGCCAAAGAAGCAGGAAAGAATCAGGTCATACTTCTGCAGCCCCAAAAGGCTATAGCCACTTTGCTGGCTCACTAAAGAGGCAAGGGTTATCATTGTGCGGATTTCTTTTTCCAAACAAAGCAAGAATACGCTAGTCAAAAGGTTATTACTCTGCTGATTTCATTTCTTAACAAATCAAAAATACCGCTATCATCAAGGTTATAAAGGTTATGCCAAAAACATATAACCCTTTATAACCTTGATGATAGCGGTATTTTAATTTATGAAATCAACGGAATCAGTAGAATAATAACCTTTTTACTAGCGTACTCTTGCTTTGTTAAACTAGCGAAATCAGCACAACAATCCCCCTTACTCCAGCGTCGCCTTGCTTTGTTAGATCAAAGGAATCAGCGCCGATGTTCCGGCATAATCATAGTATAAAACACCAAGAGGGACAGGAAATATCCCACCACCATGATGATACCCATCGGCACAGCGGTATGGCTGCCGGCGATGCCGGTGACGGGCATCATGACGCCGCCGAGGATCATATTGAAGAAACCAATCAAGGCAGACGCACTGCCGGCATTCTTCCCGCACCGAGACAGGGCCAGCGATACCGAAGCGGCCCCCATGATAGACAACGGTACGATGGTGATAAATAGCACGGGCAGGGTATAGTAAATGGGCGCACCTAGCCAAATACCGGCCAGAAGAAATACAGAACCAATCATCGGCACCCAGAGAGAGAATTTCAGGAAATGAATTTCACTGATCGCCCCTGCCATTTTCGCAGGAGCTACTCCCATCATCATGAGCCCTATGCCAATACCGCCAAAGATGTAACTATACACCTGGGGAGATACGCCGTACACATTTTGAAATAGAAAAACAGAACCGGCAATGTAGGAAAAAAAGGAACCAAAGAAAAAGCACTGCAGCAGGCAATGACCAAAGAAATACCGATTTTTCATGAGTCCTGCAAAGGCCACAAAGCCTTCAGAAAAGCTGCGCACCCGTTCGTCTTTTTTGAGTGTTTCCTTGAAAAAAGCCGTTGCAATGAGCTGCAGCACCCCGATCACCACCAGCACTTCAAAGATACCGTGCCAGGATGTGAAACGAAGCACCTGGGCTCCCGCCACCGGTGCCGCAATGGGGGCCAGCCCATTGACCATCATCAAAATGGCCATGAATCGCATCAACGCCGGTCCATCCACCACATCTCGCGCCACCGCCCGAGCAATGACGATGCCAAAGGCCCCCGAAAGGCCCTGCACAAACCGGAATACCAGAAAGAGATAAATATTCTCCGTCACGGCACACACCAGAGAAGCAATGGTGAACCCCACCATACCCATAAAGAGCGGAATCTTTCTTCCCAACCGATCCGCCACTGGACCGCCCAGAATTTGCCCCAAGGACATACCAATCATAGTCATGGTCAACGTGAGCTGCGTCATCGACGTGGAAATACCAAAATTGGCAGAAATTTCAGGAAGTGACGGCAAATACATGTCCGTAGAAAGCGGAGCCATGGCCGTCATGACCCCAAGGAAGATGATTAAAAACGTCATTGAATTTTTCATGATTACACTCCTTTGATACATAGGGATGAGTAGCTAGGGATTGCAATGTTGTTAAGTTAAGGATTTGCGTTAGTAGGTATGATTTCGCTGGAAATTAAAGGTTCTTAAGGTTCTATGGGTTCTTAGGTTTCTCGAATGTGCCTATAAACGCTAGTG
>DBLC01000141.1 GCA_002297935.1 Dialister sp. UBA734 | reverse complement strand
GCATCAGGAATGGTTTATCAGTATCACGTTCTGGGGTTGGGATGTATTCATCGACAGCTTTCATCAGATCGCGAATCTTCTGTTCATCTTCTGGGTTGCCGTTGAGAGCGCCAAGAGCGGAGCCAACGATAATCGGCACTTCATCTCCTGGATAACCATATTCAGAAAGAAGGTCTCTGATTTCCATTTCTACCAGATCAATCAGTTCTGGATCATCCACCTGGTCAGCTTTGTTCAGGAATACAACGATAGCCGGTACACCTACCTGCTTAGCCAGAAGGATATGTTCACGAGTCTGCGGCATTGGGCCGTCAGCTGCGGATACTACGAGGATAGCGCCATCCATCTGTGCTGCACCGGTGATCATGTTCTTTACATAGTCGGCGTGCCCTGGGCAGTCAACGTGTGCATAGTGACGAGTTGCAGTTTCATATTCAACAGTGGAGGTATTGATAGTAATACCACGTGCTCTTTCTTCTGGTGCTTTATCGATAGAAGCATAATCCAGGAAGTTTGCACCGCCTTCTTCGGACAATACCTTGGTGATAGCAGCGGTCAGGGTTGTTTTACCGTGATCGACGTGACCAATGGTACCAATGTTAACATGCGGTTTTGTTCTTTCATAATGAGCTTTTGCCATTTCTGTCTTCTCCTTACTAAAAAAAGAATCTGCAAAAATAGATTTGCGCTTATTTCATTATACATTGAATGGTAAGGAGAAACAAGAAATATTCAATAAATTTTATTTCTTTTATTTATGTGAGTGACTGGTGGACTGGTGACTAGTGACTAGGGGGTTGGCAGTTGACGGTTAACGGTTAGCGGTCATCAGCTAACCGCTACCAGTCACGAGTCACCAGTCTACCAGTCACCTATAAAAAGCACATGAAAAAAGAGCTCTCTTTCGAGAACTCTTTTTATCGTAGTTTGGTGGCGGCTCAGAGATTTGAACTCCGGACACAACGGGTATGAACCGTTTGCTCTAGCCAACTGAGCTAAGCCGCCATGGAGCTGATAACCAGGATTGAACTGGTGACCTTATCCTTACCAAGGATACGCTCTACCAACTGAGCTATATCAGCATATCTATATATAGGAAATGGATTAACATGGTTGCGGGGGTAGGACTTGAACCTACGGCCTTCGGGTTATGAGCCCGACGAGCTACCAACTGCTCCACCCCGCGATAATGATGGTGGGCGGAATAGGATTCGAACCTATGAAGGCAAAGCCGGCAGATTTACAGTCTGCTCCCTTTAACCACTCGGGAATCCGCCCATATGGAGCTGGCAATAGGACTTGAACCTACGACCTGCTGATTACAAATCAGCTGCTCTACCAACTGAGCTACGCCAGCATGTCAGCGACTTAATTATCATATCATGTCATCAGCTTTTTGTCAAGGACTTTTTTCAACGTTTTTTCAACATCTTCGAAAGTTGTGTAAAGCTTCGTAGGTGCGTCCTCATCACGGTTATAGATTATAGCATGGACCTTTGCATCTGTCTAGTACTTTTTTGAAATATTTTGAAAATATTTTTTGGTGACTGGTAGACTAGTGACTCGTGACTAGGAATACAAGCTCCCTAGCCCCATTTTCAATCCATTGCTATCAGCAGTGAAACATTCGTTGATACATATCACAGTAGCACAAGTGATGTGTCCAGTCACCAGTCACTAGCTACCAGTCACTGATCTGTCCGGCTAGCCAATGGGGTATCCTGGGTCACATCTCGATTCATTACTTTCTTAGCCCCTTTCAGGAACTTGGGGCGAGGAATCAACACGATATGTCCGCAGCCACAGCATTTGATTCGCATATCGCTGCCCAGCTGCAGTACTTCCCATTCCTGACTGCCGCAAGGATGTTTCTTTTTCATCTGTACTATATCGCCAATACGAAATTGAATGAATTTCATAATTTGTCTCCTTAGTTATCCTATTTTTTATATGTGTCATTATACAACAGGTGCTCAAGGTTCACAAGGACACTATAGTTAGAAGTGAGAAGTTAGAAGTGAGAAATGGCGGTGGCGGCGCACAACTTATATAGCGCCGCCAACGATATAAGGTTATTACTCTGCTGATTTGCTATGTTTCACCAATAGAAGATACGGCCTTTCAAAAGGTTATAAGGGGTATACAAGGTTATGAAACTAAGGTCAGCGCATAACCCTTTTTAACCTTTATAACCTTAGTTGTAGCGACATAAATCAATATGTTTGCTATGGAAAGCAGCTGAATAATAACCTTCATGTTTCTAATTTTTCACTGCTTTTCCGGTACCATCATAAACACCAATGGCATGCACGCCGCTCCTGGGGGCATGAGGCGAATGTACAGATCTTTGCCAGCATCCCACGAACCGGCTTCTTGCCAGGTATCGAAATCGCCACCAAATTTCTTGAGGCGGCTTACGTCGGTTCTATAGACGCGCATCAGTTTCGGATTTTGCCCCACTTCAAAGCTGCCAAAATAATAGCCGCCTAACCCATTCAAGTAGAGTTTGTATTTCCCGCTCCCTTTCGAGTGGAAAATGATATGATAAGCAATCCCATAGTCACCTGTATTTTCTCGTTCCACATGGCTGATTTCATCGGGGCCTTTTTGGAACTGCAAGGAAGAGTCGTCTCCACCAAGTTTGAGCATAGCCGTTCCTTTAGCAAAGTCCCAAGTATTTTTATTTTCCATATATACATCGCTGGCAAAGGTGCCTCGCATTTCATGACTATCCGGTGGCAGGTACACCGCCTGGTCTAAGGATTGCTGCAGTGCACTGCCATTGTCATGGGGCAATATGGCAACCCCAAAGGAAACAGGATTCTTAGTTTCCACTTCGACGATACCGCTCACCAGGTCTTCTTCTCGAATCCCCATTTCGTCATCATCCCAGATAACCGTTCTTTTATGAGCCCCTAAGGTGACGTTCTGCACATCCTGCTTGGGTTCCATGATTTCCCGATAGGAAAGAGTGCTGCCGGTGGGATAGTAATCACTGCTGGCGTCTCCTTTGATAGCCCGTGTGACAGAAATATCCTGTTTCTTATCACTTTGGGCATAGACCAATACCCGCGCGGGGCTTCCGATCTCATTGACATGGTAGTAATAGATACGGCCCTTTCCCTTCTTGACCGTTCCTTCATAGAGGATGCCCGGCTGCTGGGCGTATTCGGGGCAATCAGAAAAAATCAGAGTCCCCTCTTTTTTCGTAGTGTCTAATTGTACCTGGGTATAGTTTTCTTCCCAAGGAGAATAGGCGGCTGCCATCTGGGCCACGCCGCAAAAACAAAAAGCTGCTAAGCAGCTTCGAAGTAATTTTGTATATTTCATTATATGTACATCTTCTTTCCTTTTTAGGGGTTGATAAATTTTTGTGTTAGTTAGCATGATTTCACTAGAAATTACAGGTTGCTTAGGTTTCTCAAGGTTCTCAGGTTGCTCAGGTTTCTCGTATGTGCTGATAAACGCTATCATTAGCATCACATATAAGGAAACATGAGAACCATAAGATCCCGTTTGTCCATTGTAATCGCTAATGCCAGGCGCCTATGCCGATTTCATCACAATCATTTCATATCGCTTGTGCGAGCTATCCCCCTGCCCCCCCTTTCAGTGAAAGGGGGTAACCGCTAGTGCCCCTGACCATTACCATTAGGACTCCCTATTTCCTAATCCCCAGGGACTAGCTACTAGCTACTAGTCACCAGTCACCAACAATTATTTCATTTCTTCCACCATAGCTTCGATCTTTTTGAACCGATGGGCCAGGCCGGATTTGGTGATGCCACAAATTTGGGCCAATTCGGACAGGCTGGCGTTTGGGTTGTTCATGCGCACTTCGCAGGCTTCTCGAATTTTCGGCGATAAAGAGGATAGGGTTTGCCGCCGGAGAAGTTGTTCTACCAAGTGGGTTTGTCGGACGGCGGCGTCTACGGTTTTCTGCAGATTGGCGGTTTCGCAGTTCACTTGCCGATTGACCCGGTTCCTCATGTCTTTCACCACCCGGACGCTTTCAAAGTCCATATAGCTCTGGGTAGCGCCTACGATTTGCAGAAAGCCAGATACATCATCGCCATCTTTGATATACACGATATAGTCATTTTTGCGGTCCGTCATGCGGGCTTTCATTTTGAAGCTTTTCATGATTTTCACCAGTTCTTCGGCGAAATGGGAGGACTGGGTCACCATTTCCAGGTGATAATCGCTTTGGGGGCGGCTGACGGAACCACCGCCCAGGAAGGCACCAGCCAGGTAAGCCCGCCGTTCTTCCGAGGTTTCCATCCGTTCCATATCATCGATGCCAGCCAAAGGAGAGAGACCCATGGTATTTAAGAAATCCAGCCCTTCTTTGGAAGGCTGCACCATCAGGGTGTATACATTTTTCTTCCGCAGCCGCCGGCCTTGCCGCACCATGGTGAAAGGAAGGAAGCCGAAATCTTTTTTCAGATACACCAGTACCCGTCTAGCCACGGCACTATTTCCTGTAGAAAATTCCAATCCCCAGCTGCCATGGGTGCCAGTGATAAAAGAGCCGCTCATGCGAAGAAGGGCCAAAAGCTCGGCACCCCGGCTTTCTTTCGTTTCTCTGGGAAGCCGGGCCAATTCATTTTTTACCTGTTCTGTAAAAGACATCAGTGACTCCTTTTCAAATATTCTTCCATCGCTTCCGGAGGAATGTTGGCCTGCAGCAAATTGCGGATCTGCTGGATTTCATCGGCCAAGACCTGGGTATCCTGCACGGCCCCTTTATTGGACCCCAATAAATCCGCTTCTATCAAGGTGGCTCCCAAGGACTGGACTTTTTTCTTATCAATTTCCACCGGGAAGGCACCGACTTTTTCATATTTCTTCAATACATCCTGGTTCGGTATTTCCTGATTGGCCAGGACAAAGTCAATCACCCCGCCGCCGATATGATCCACCAGGGCTTTCAAATGGTCGCCTACAGTATAGCCGGTGGTTTCTCCAGGCTGGGTCATGACGTTACAAATATAGAGCACCGGCGCATCGCTGGCACGGATGGCCTGCAAAATTTCTGGAACCAGCAAATTGGGCAGTACGCTGGTGTACAGGCTGCCAGGGCCTAAGGTAATCAAATCGGCCTTGCGGATCGCTTCCAAAGCATCGCCTACGGCCATGGGATTTTTCGGAATGGTCGACATGTGGACAATGCGGACTTCTCTTCCGATTTTCTTCGGGTAATGGGAAATTTCCGATTCTCCTTCTACCACTTCTCCATCGGACATCTTGGCTTTGAGCCGCACTTTTTCCGCCGTAGCAGGAACCACCTGGCCGCGGATGTTCAAGACTTTACTGGCCGCTTCCAACGCATTCTGGGCATTTCCAAATTCTTTAATCAATGCTGCCAGAAATAAATTGCCCAAGCTATGGCCGGACAATTCGCCTTTCCCATCGAAGCGATACTGGAAGAGTTGTTCCAATACACTTTCTTTATCGGCCAGTGCCACCAGACAGTTGCGAAGGTCCCCTGGGGCAATGATGCCCATTTCTTCCCGCAACCGACCGGAAGAACCGCCATCGTCGGCTACCGTCACGATGGCGGTGATGTTAGAAGTTTTCTTTTTCATGCCGCGAAGAAGCATAGAGAGACCATGACCGCCGCCAATGGAAACCACACGCATACCGCGGGACAATTCCATTTTGGAAAGCAGACTTTTGGAAACTTCCTTCTGGTCCGGCGCAATAAGTTCAAAGAAACGTTTCACCAAGCGGCGCACGCCGACTCCCATCATCCAAAGTCCCAAAATGATCATCAACGTACCGGACACGGCCAAGAAGGTATAGCTGTAGCTGCCGGTCATTTGAAAAGCCAGACGGAGCATTTCTTCTTCCAGAACTCCCAAAATCTGGTAGTTCATAATCAAAGTCGCCCCAAAGACCAGGAGAATCAAGCCAGCGGAAAAGAGAAGCATCCACCGCTTGATAGCCAGGCCTGGATAGAGCCATTGCAAAAGATGTTTCATGGCTTAATCCCCCGCGATATCATTCACATCGTGTTCCACCGGATTGCGATGCAAATCCCGATGCTCCACATTGACGTGACCGTACTTGTCTTTCAGATGCTTTCCTAATTTTTCCGTCACAAAAACCGACCGATGCATCCCGCCGGTGCAGCCAATGGCAATGGTGAACTGGGTCTTTCCCACCGCTTTGAACTGTTCCACCGTGAAATCCATGAAGTCATAGAGTTTTTTCAAGAAATCCTGGGTCACCGGAGAGCGGCTGATGTAGTCTGCCACTTCCTGCACCCGACCGGTCCAGTGCTTGTATTTCTCCACATAAAAAGGATTGGGCAGGAAACGCACATCAATCACCATATCCGCATCGATAGGAATGCCGTATTTGAAGCCGAAGGAGAAGACCGTAATCTGCATACCCTTATCGGCCTGTTCGCCGCCAAAGCGGTTGTCCATGTATCCTTTCAGATCCGACGGTTTCATCGACGTGGTATCAATAATCAAATCCGCCTGGGCCCGTACGCCGGCCAAAATTTTGCGTTCTTGGGAAATACCTTCCTGGATGCGCATATTCTTAGCCAGCGGATGCTGCCGGCGAGTTTCCATATACCGCCGCACCAGGGCTTCATCGGAGGCTTCCAGAAATACCACTTCATGGGGGATGCCCCGTTTTTTCAATTCATCCAAGGCTTGCGGCAGAGCATCAAAGAAAGAACCGCCCCGGATGTCCGTCACCACGGCCACATGGCGGGTATTGGACGTACTCTTCCAGCACAGATCGGCAAAGCGGACAATCAAAACTGGCGGCAAATTGTCCACGCAATAGTAGCCCATATCTTCCAACTTCTGCATGAAATTGGTCTTCCCGGCACCGCTCATACCAGTAATGATAACGAAACGAAATGTATCTTTTTCTTTCTCCATCGCGATTCCTTTCTACGTCATACACATTGTATATCGCTAACTTTTAGTTAGAAGTGAGAAGTTAGAAGTTAGAAGTGAGAAATGGTGGTGGCGGCGCACAACTTATATAGCGCCGCAAATGATATAAGGTTATGACTCTGCTGATTTGCTATGTTTCGTCAATAAGAGATACGGCCTTTCAAAAGGTTACAAAAGGTAAACAAGGTTATGAAACTAAGGTCAGCACATAACCCTTTTTAACCTATATACCCCCGACTGCAGCGGTATAAATCAGTATGTTTACTATCGAAAGTAGCAGAATAATAACCTTATATATTTTGGGCGCCATATACATTTGATACGCCCCTTCCACCATTTCTAACTTCTCACTTCTAACTTCTCACTAAAATCAATTATGTTACGCCTCTCCAAGAAGTACGTATTTCTCAACCGCTTTCGCCACGCCGTCTTCGTTGTTCGAAGCGGTTTCGTGGGCAGCGGCCTGTTTCGCGCTGGTGGTGGCATTGGCTACGGCGAAGCCCCAGGGGATCATGGACAGCATGGACACGTCGTTATTTCCATTGCCAAAGGTCATGATTTCATCGGCCTGAATGCCCCATTCTTCGGCCAGCGACAGGACCGCTTTCCCTTTGGAACATTCTTTGTTATTCATTTCAAAGAAATAAGGTTTAGATTTCACCTGGTTCACCAGAGAGCCATATTTTTCTTGTAATACCGATTCGATATGTTTCATCTTTTCCAAGTCATATTCGCAAACCAGAATCTTGGTGGGTCCTTTTTCGGGGTGATAAAAAGTTTCTCCAATGGCCTCCGCTGTGACACCACACTGCTTTTCATAATTTCTGGTCCAATCGTTCTTGGTGTCCACATACAAATTGTCACCGATGTAGGTCTGGGCATACCAGCCATGGTCTTTGATGGTCTGCAAAATGTCCAGGGCTGTTTCCTTCTCTACCCGCACATTGCGAATCAGCTTTCCGCTTTCACAAAGACCCGTGAGGGAACCGGTGTAGCAAATCATAGGCACATCGCCCAAGCCGATAGCTTTCCCCCAAGGACGGGCCGCCTGAAACATACGGCCTGTGGCAATGACAATCTTCACGCCCTTGGCCATGGCTTTCTGCAACGTTTCTTTGGTATAGTCAGAAATAGAAATATCATCTCTTAGTAAGGTATCATCCAAATCAATGGCAATCATTTTGATAGAAGACATGACTCTGTGTGCTCCTTCCGGAAATTAGTGACTGGTAGACTAGTGACTGGTGACTGGTAGATGAGTCACTAGTCATTAACATGACAATATTATATATTTCATTATAACATAGTAAGGAAACACCCGAAGACGTGGATAGAAAAAGGGTGACTAGTGACTGGTGACTCGTGACTAGGTAAATCTTTTCCCAGTCACGAGTCACCAGTCACTAGTCACCCTTTTATATAACCGCCAATGACATCCTACTTATATATTTGCAGCACTTCTAAATTTTTATGTGCCGCCACCTTCATTCCTCATTGCTCATTCCTAATTTCTCATTATTTCGTCGCTACTTCCGTAAACTGCCCATTTTCTACTTTCAGGAGAACCAGGTCTACTACAGGGTCTCGTTTCGCATCGAAGGTGAGGTCGCCGCATACGCCGTGGAAGTCTTTGATTTCTGCCATGGCGTCTCTGATTTTCTTATGGTCCGTAGTAGTGCCGGCTTTCTTCATGGCTTCCATGGCAATATATACGCCGTCATAGGCACCAGCGGAGAACTGGTCTGGTGCATGACCGTATTTCTTGGTGAAATTTTCTACAAATGCTTTGGTCCGTTCACTGTTTTTATGTTCCGACCACATCGCAGAGGCATATACATTGTCTGCTGCGGCGCCGGCCTGTTCCATCAGGCGAGGAGATACAAAACCGTTATCCCCCAGAACCGGCTGGTTCATACCCATTTCTCTCATTTTGCGGAGAATGAGAGCCCCTTCCTGGTAGTAACCGGCAATGATGACGCAGTCCGGTTTCAGGTCATGAATCTTGGTGACCTGGGCCGCAAAGTCGTGGTCCCCATCAGCAAAGGTTTCGGTCGCCAGGATATCGACTCCTTCTTCCTTCAGAGTCCGTTCAAATACTTTATAAGCCGATACCTGGTGTTCATTGTTGTTTGAATACAAGATGACGCAATTTTTATAGCCCAGCAGTTTGTGAGTTTTCTTGACTGTCTGGGGGATGTTGGCCGATTCGGGGCTGGCATTTCTGAAAATATAATCCCCGATGTCGGTGATGCCTTCGGCGGTCACGGCAGTGCCCAAAGTAGGCATCTGGGCTTTCTGCAGAATCGGGCCGGCAGATTTCATTTCTCCGGACAAAGTCGGTCCAATCACAATAGAGGATTTGTTATTGATCAATTTCTGTGCTGCACTGATGGCCTGCTGGGTGGAGCCTTTGGTATCAATGGTTTCCAAATCGATTTTGAAATCCCCTTTCGCATTGATTTCTTCTACAGCCAGCATAGTGCCTTCCTGCTGTCCCAATCCATAGGCAGCGGCACCGCCGGACAGGGCCGCAATGAAGCCAATCTTCGCTGCCCCCGGTGCTCCGGAAGATACAGAAGAAGCAGACTTCCCGCCGCATCCTGCCAGTCCGAATGCCATAGAACCAATAATTGCTGCCATGCCGATAGTTTTGATCATTTTTCTTGTATTCATTATTTGCCTCCTGAAGGTACGAGGCGGATGTTTTTAAAGGTTGCTCAGGATGCTTAGGTTACTAAAGTTTCTCAGGTTCCTACTACCGTTAGTTTTCATCTGCAGATTTTCCTAATTCCTAATCCCTAGCTACTAATCCCTAAGATCGTATCCGCCTTTGTTGTGATATATCTATATGCCTATTGTTTAAATCGAAAGAAAATTGTCCCCAGCACGGGACTCGATGACCTGTCAGATAATGGATATGGGTAAGCATGATTGTTCTCCTCTTTTAAATAATGCGAAGTGCGTAGTGCGTAATGGTGGAAGGGGCGCATCAAATGTATAGGGCGCCCCAATACCCCGTTTTATAAAGCGTGTATAGCATGTAATGAAATAAAACTCCATGATATATAAATCTGCGGCGCTATATGAATTTTGCTGCGCCGCCACCTTCATTACGCACTACGCACTTCGCATTACGCACTCAAAATAAAAAGCCTCTGCACCGAAAAAGATCGGTGCAGAGGCGCGTGGCGCGGTACCACTCTGGTTTATTACTTCTTACTAAAAGTTGCACAGGTTACTCAGGTTTCTTAGGTTACTCAGGTTTCTCTGATATTCTATGGATAGTATCAACACAGATAAATAACCGGATAAACTTGAGTTACATCTAACAGGCAATAAAAAAAGCCCATGACCGAACCATCGGACAAGGGCGCCTTGGCGCTGTACCACCCTGCATTTGTAACTTTTAGCATTTCTTCTCTATAACGGAGAGCTCCGCCGGACCTACTTGGTTCAACCCGGTGCTATCAGGTGACACGTCTCATCCTCCGTACCGACTTTCACCATACGTCGGCTCTCTATGACATTGGTCTGAAACTTAATCCTGAGTCATCGCTTGTTTTGAAGTTGAACGTAGTATACAGGATGGCTCCCCTATTCGTCAAGAACCTTTTCTCATTATGTCAGTTTGGCATAGGGTGGGGCGGGGTGTATCGCATTTGGTCATGATTGGTGACTGGGGACTGGTGACTAGTGACTGGTGATTAGTAACTAGGCCCTAGGTTTTTCTTTTCTATCTATTTTATTTCTGTCAAATGAAAGATCCATCGAAGCCAACTGATAACAGAACTAGCCCGGCGGCTGACTACACTTTCACTACAAACGTGATACTGCAACATTTTTTCAATGATTTCTTTTCTGCTGGGCATTTGATTTCGACATATGACGTAAGCAAAGAAATCATGAAAAATTTGATGTTCCAAAATCAGAGATACCAATTTCAACTGCCGCTGTTTATAGGGCAACTGATAGACCTTTCTTCCCAAAGATGTCAGATAGACCGCTTGCTCTTTTTTGATAAAAAGCCCTAAATAATGCCCTGCATGATAATAGTAGTCAGACTGTCGCTCTTTGAAATTCATCAACTGCGCGATGTCTCCGGTACCCATTGGATGGATTGCCAAATGCTCCAAAAGAGAAATCACTCGTTCCAACGAATCCGCTTGGATGAAAGGGATATAGGACTTGGGAGTAGGAGCCACCATATGGTCATCTGTAACCACCAGCGTTTTCTCCCAAACTTCTATCAGTTCCTCTTTGGTGATATGTACATCTTCTAAGGAATAATTTTTCTGCTGAACAAGATATATGGAAGAATAGTCCTCTGGATTGGCAAAGGCATATTCAAATAGCCGAAAAATTTGATTGGAATACTGAGAAAAGAGTAAACGGATCGGTTTCTTCACCCTACTTTTCCACAATCGATAAGGATAATACAGTTGTCGCACATGGAAATCGGGATGAATCACATTCTTTGCTTCCATAATGATCACATTTTCATCATTTTCAAACCCACCATCAATTTCACACTGTGCCCCTTCCACACTGACTCTCCGTTTGACCCCTGCATAAGAATTGACAAAGAAATCAAAAGCCCCTGTCCCCATACGACCATTGAATGTCTCTGCGGTTCCTTCACTACCTAAAAAATCATCTAATACATCGGACAAAAGGAGTACATTGATGGCATTGGATTCAGAAGAAATATGCTGACAGTCCACCGATTCGTACTGTTCTTTAAAATGAATCTGTTTCATTGGTGATTTCGTATCTAAAAAAGGAGGCAACGATTCATACAATTTGAAATCACTCAGCACATATTCCTTGCGACTGACTGGAAGGATATTCACTCGATTCTTTTTCAATATTTCTGGCAAGGAAGCCTCGCTATCCCATTTCGCCATCAAACGAGGTTCGCGAAACTCCTTGATTTGCTCTGCCAAGATATGACACTCCCCATAGTGCTGTATTTCTTCCTGTATGTGATATTTATCAAAAAGCTGCTCCCACGCCCAATTCGCTTTTTTCTCCTGACTCATTTCAGATGCCATAGGTAATCAGCACCTCGTTGATTTTTCCTCGCTTGGAAGCCTGGCTATTGATGCTCCGAGCGGCCTGAACCGTGACAATGGAATAGTCTTGGTACAAGGCCCGAATGGCTTCGCAATCGGAATTGGATTGGATGAAAGAAATCCCCTTGTCCCGGAGCTTGTTGCATTCATTCCGAAGACGCACTTGTTCTTCGTAAGAAAAGCCTTTGTCTGTATAGCTGGTGAAGGAAGAGGAAACGGAAAGCGGCATGTAGGGCGGATCCAGGTACACGAAATCCCCAGGCTTGGCTTTGGCAAGGATGGCTGCGTAGTCCTGGTGATAGATGGCTACTTGGTTTTCTTGGAAATACTTGGACAGTGCGGTGAGCCCTTCGGCATTGACAATATTGGGATGTTTGTATTTTCCAAAAGGCACGTTAAATTGGCCCTTGGCGTTGACACGGAAAAGGCCATTGTAGCAGGTTTTATTCAGATAGAGAAACCGAGCCGCCCGATCGACCGCTGGCAAGCTGGAGAAATCGGCGCTTCTATCCTGGCTGCGGACGGTATAGAAATAGTCCTGGTTGTGGTTCGCTTCGTGGATTTTTAATTTCTGAATCAATGCCTCTGCGTCATCTCGAATGACTTCATACACATTGATCAGTTCTTCATTGTAATCATTGATGATCGCCTTTTCCGGCAGCAGCGCCAATAAGAGCGCTCCCCCCCCGATAAAAGGTTCGATGTATGTGGCTATGTGCTGCTTTTCCACATAGGGCAAGAGAGCAGATAACAACTGCCGCTTGCCGCCCACCCATTTCACCACCGGGGATATAGAGGGTTGTTTCATGGTTAACTCCTTTGCAATGTATTGAGAGACTGGTGACTCGTGACTAGGAACTGGTAACTAGGGTTCAGAAAAAACGTTAGCAAATATTCCTAACGAAACACATATTATCTCCCTATGTCACCAGTCACCGTTACAAACCATTTTCATTCATAGTGATGCATACTCTTTTATGCTCGATTACTTTAGATCGAAATTATTCTATTCATTGTACTATGAAGAAAGGGGAAATACAATGACGAGAATAAGATGGTAACCGGCTGAGGCAATTCGATGGAATCCGCGGGAGTTACAAGTTTCTTAGGTTGCTCAGGATTCTCAGGTTGCTTAGGTGCCTCAAATGTGCCAAGAAGCGTTAGCCGTATCCTCTATTAATAATCCCCTTCCTATCCCTTTTACCGCTAGGAGCGGATAGCACCGCGCAGGCTGGTTATGTTCATGGCGAAGTATACCGCCAGAGCTGCCCCCTCTTGTGTTCTCCCCCGACGGGGGAGATAAACGCTAGAAATGATACCGCTACTATCAATTTGTACATTCAGGGAACCTGAGCAGCCTGAGAAACTTGAGTAACCTGAGCAACCTTTTCGCTACTGCCACTGCAGAAAGCAGAAAACAATGAAATTCTAATGATAGAAATGTTCGTTTTTTGCGTAAAATTTTTGATTATATAGATAGAGGGATAAGTGAGAAGTAAGCTGCTCACAGTAAGCAGTTGGCAGACGATCACTGCAAACTGCACACCGCAGATGCCTTGCTTTTCACCGCCGAACTAAAATTAATCAAAATCTAACGTGAGAATGTTCGTTTTTTTCCTCAATTTTCCGTGTTAATAGATAGAGGGACATGAAGTCCAGGCCTGAAAGAGTCATTTCAGAATCTGTCAAAGCTGGATTGTGCGCGCAACTCTTTAAAGAAATCTGGCAGATGGAGAAAGAAACCATCTCTTTTATAGACTTCATCCCCTCGACCTGATATCAGGTAGGATATGGTGCGAGAACCATATCCACAATCTTCTCGCAAACCGACAAATGATACGCGATGAATGACTTCCCAGTCACCAGTCACGAGTCACGAGTCACAAAAACACAAAAAGCATAGTATCACCCAATCCACGGCATAATAGGACTTCCATACCGCATCCGTGCTAGCGACTAGACCCAGAGCACCCCTCATTCTGCGGAATGAGACCGGCAAAGCGCTGTCGCCGATCTAGCGTGGGGGTTCATAGGANNTCGCCTACTAGGGGGATACTATACCTTTTTGCGTGTTTGCCTTCGGCAAAGGTTGCTCAGGCTACTGAGGTTTCTCAAGTTTCTCAGGTTTCTCAAGCTGATTAGTTGCTGAAGGTTCTGAGGGTTCTTAAGGTTCTGAAGGTCATCGAACGTGCCGAGTAACGCTAGCGGTATCATCTGCCAATAATCCCCTTCCTCTGGAAGGGGACAGAACATGAGCGAAGCGAAATGTGCCAGGGGATAGCTCGCTCTAGCGGTATGAAATATATTTGCCTCTATCCATTGAGGCGTCCTCTCTAGCGGTTAACATAACCACTTGTGCCACCAGGAGCGGATAGTATCGAGTACTCTGGGTATGTTCATAGAGAAGTATACCGCTAATCTCACTTGGTACATTCGATGTTCCTAAGAACCATCAGAACCTTTAGCACCTAAGCAACCTTACTCACGCAAAAACTAACTGATATTAACCGCTATAGCCAGACGCCAACAATGCTGTATTTCTCATCCCAATGCATACGCTAGTGCGAGCTATCCCCCTGCCCCCCTTTCAGCGAAAGGGGGTAATCGCTAGTACCAATACCGCTAGCGTCACTTGGCACATTCGAGGCCCCTTAGAACCTTTAGAACCCTCGTATAATAGGTTTATCGAGCAAGATTATGGCTTGCTTGTTAGATAGTGTCAAGTATTTTGTG
>DBLC01000080.1:3665-7167 GCA_002297935.1 Dialister sp. UBA734 | reverse complement strand
GAGTAAAACTTGACACATACTCTTTCCTAAATTCTACTAGCTTTGATAGCGAATATCATATATAATAGTAAAGATGTAATTTGTTATTTCATGGGGGTGTACAATGGCAACAGAAAATAAGTATAAGAGAGTAATGCTCAAGTTATCTGGAGAAGCGCTGGCCAATGATAAGGGTTTCGGCATTGATCCAGAAGTGGTATATCGTCTGGCAGGAGAAATCAAGGAAGCCTGTGAAGCTGGAATCGAAGTAGCTGTCGTTGTAGGCGGTGGCAATATTTGGAGAGGCCTCAAAGGAAGCCAGGGCGGTATGGACCGTGCGTCTGCGGACTACATGGGCATGCTGGCTACGGTGATCAACTCGGTGGCCCTGCAGGATGCACTGGAAAAACTGGGTGTTTCTACTCGCGTACAGACGGCTATCGAAATGCGTCAGGTGGCTGAACCATACATCCGCCGCAAAGCCATCCGTCATCTGGAAAAAGGCAGAGTGGTGATTTTCGGTGGTGGCACAGGGAACCCATATTTCACAACCGATACCACAGCGGCTCTCCGCAGCGCTGAAATCGAAGCCGACGTGATGCTGATGGCCAAGAAACAGACCAATGGCGTGTACGATGCAGACCCGAAGTTCCATCCAGAAGCCAAGATGTTCACTCACCTCACCTATGGGGAAGTGCTGCAGAAGGAACTGGCTGTCATGGATAACACGGCCATTACGCTGTGCATGAATAATGAAATTCCGATTCAGGTTTTCAATATCGATGTTCCAGGAAATATCGTAAAAGCTTGCAAGGGTGAATCCTTGGGCACATTAATTGAAGGGAAATAATTATGTACGAAGACGAACTGAAAAAACTGTCCGAAAAAATGGACAAATCCATCACTGCTCTCCGCAATGAATTTACTTCCATCCGTACCGGTCAGGCCAATGCAAGCCTGCTGGACCGTATTTTCGTAGACTACTACGGCAGCCGCACACCGGTCACCCAGGTGGCTTCTGTGACTGTTCCGGAAGCTAGACTCTTGGTGGTACAGCCTTGGGATAAGGGCCTTCTGAAGGAAATCGAAAAAGCGATTCTCCAGTCCGACCTGGGCTTGGTTCCGATGAATGACGGCAACCTGATTCGCATGGCGATCCCGCAGCTTACCGAAGAACGCCGCAAGGAACTGTCCAAAGTGGTAAACAAGAAAGCGGAAGAAGCGAAAGTGGCTATCCGTAACATCCGTCGTGACGGCAATGATTTCCTGAAGAAGGAAGAAAAGAACAGCGACGTTTCCAAAGACGTGATCAAAGAAGTACAGGACAAAATCCAGAAATTGACCGACCAGAAAATCAAAGACCTGGAAGCTGTCACTGATAAGAAAATTAAAGAAATCATGTCCGTATGAGTGAGAATCAGAAAGCTATCTATCCAGGTATGCCTTTTGATGAAACTGTGCGACAGCGTTTGGAGAAATCGTATCCCGGTGGTACGATTTCTTTTACGCATGGGAAACAGGATACATTGGAAGAAGAAATACAATACCTGGTACGCGTGGGAAAACACTCGGTGGTCATGCCGAGGATGAAATATAGTTCTTCTGTGGAAGAACAGCTGAAGCAGTAGCGACTTTTACGGATAGGTGAGAAGGTTAGCCCTTCGGGCGGGTTATATATATGTCTTTACACTGGGGAGAGGCACTAGCAGCCTTTTTGGATAGGCAAAAAGGTTAGTCCTTCGGACCGGTTATATTTGCGGAGTCGGTTTGTCACAGTAGCGGTTTATATACAATGAGGTAATGCAGATAACATGTAACCCTTTATAAACTTTATAACCTTTATTCTATCTTTTCTATGCTATGTTAGAAAGCAGATAGCATAGAGGATAACCTTTCCTCTTTATTTTACATACTCATTGCATGAATAGGAGTCAATAAGCAACTATGTCTGATAAAAAATCATTTCCTGAGCACGTGGCCATCATTTTGGATGGCAATGGCCGGTGGGCGAAGCAGCGGGGGAGAGAGCGCACCTATGGGCACCAGGTCGGCGCGGCCAATGTGAAAACCATTGTCCGGGCTGCTGGGCACATGGGGGTCAAAGTGCTGACTCTCTATGCGTTCTCCACGGAGAATTGGAAGCGTCCGTCCATTGAAGTGCGTTTCCTCATGAAATTGTTCAAAAATTATCTCATCAGCCAGTTGCGTGAACTGATCGATGATAACGTGCAGGTTCACATTGTAGGGGAACCGTCGGCACTCTCCGAAGGGCTCCGGAAGGAAATCGCCCAGTGCGAAAAAGACACGGCGAAAAATGACGGGCTCATTCTGAATGTAGCCATCAACTATGGGGGCCGCATGGAAATTGTTCACGCTGTGCAGTCCATTGCGGAACAGGTAAAAGAAGGGAAAATGGAACCATCGGATATTTCCGAACAAACCATCACAGATTCCCTCTATCCGTCGGACGCGAAAGACGTGGACCTGATGATTCGCACCGGCGGCGAATCTCGTATTTCCAATTTCCTGCTCTGGCAGGTGTCGTATAGTGAACTCTATTTCACCCCGGTCCTGTGGCCGGACTTCACCGAAGCGGAACTGACGAAAGCCATCGATTGGTATACCGGGCGGGATCGCCGATTCGGAGGACTCACGGAGGCAGATTCATGAAAGTACGTGTTATAACCGCCGTGGTGGGCATCCTGGCCGTGTTGGGATTGGTGTACCTGGGCAGCTGGTTCCTGACCGGCGCCATTCTGATTGTGTCCCTTTTGGCTCTGCTTGAATACGACAAAATGCTGACCCATTTCGGCGTTTCTATTTACTTGAAACCTACCACCCTAGCGACGGCCATCATGGTGCTGTCGGCCGGATTTTATTCTGTGAAATCCTTTGTGGCCGCCGTGCTTTTGGCCTTCACCTTACTGCTGTATCTGATTTTGGGCATTAAAAAAGAAAATATGACCGGTCTGATTTACTCTGCTTTTGGTGCGGTCTATTTCGGCATCGGCTTTGGGACCTTGGCGCTACTCCGTGGCAGCCATGAACTGCTGTCCCCGGCGGACGTGTCCATCGAACCAGGGGTCTTTCTGATTCTCTTCGCTTTGGTGTGCACCTGGGCCAGCGATTCCTTCGCTTACTTGGCCGGTCGGGCCTTGGGGAAACATAAAATGGCTCCCCACATCAGCCCCAATAAGACCGTAGAAGGCCTCCTGGGCGGGGCGCTCGGCTGTATCATTCTGGGCGTGGGCCTGTCAGCCCTGTTCCATTTCGATTTGTTGGAAGGTTTCGTTCTCTCCGTCATGGCGGCCATCATGGCGCCTATGGGAGATCTGTTTGAATCCTACGTGAAACGGGCCTGTGATATCAAAGATTCAGGAAATATCCTTCCCGGCCATGGCGGTATGATGGATCGCTTCGACAGCCTCCTCTTCGTGGCACCCAGCCTGGCAGCGGTGCTGATGTTGTTGAGATAACTATAGGTTGAAATGCGTAATGCGTGGTGCGTAGTGCGTAATGGTGG
>DBLC01000080.1:0-3616 GCA_002297935.1 Dialister sp. UBA734 | reverse complement strand
CCCAATACCCCTTTTTATAAAACGTATACAGTTAGCAGTATTTACGTATCACCTACTGCTAACTGCTTACAAAAAACGGCGAGCATATAGAAACGGATTTGTGCTTACTGAATCAATCGGTATAAGAGCAATTCGGTGCGCTCGCCGGCAACCATTACGCACTACGCACCACGCATTACGCATTTTATTATTGCATCGCTGATTAATATAAAGGAAATCGATATGAAAGAAATTGCCATTTTGGGCAGCACTGGTTCTATCGGAACCCAGACCATGGATGTGATCCGGCTCCATTCGGATTTATTTCATGCGTCGGTCATTGCGGCCCATAAAAGTATAGATACACTGAGAAAGCAGGCAGAGGAATTTCATCCCCATGCCATCGTGATCACCGACGAGGAAGCGGGACGAAAGTTCCGGGAATCTTACACCGGCGATGCGGAAGTGCTTGTCGGGAAAGAAGCACTCACGGAATGTGTGAAGCGGGACGATGTGGACTTGGTGCTCGTTTCTGTGGTGGGTATCACCGGCCTGGCTCCGACGTTGGAAGCCATCCGGGCAGGGAAGGAATTGGCCCTGGCCAACAAGGAAACCCTGGTAGCCGGTGGGGCGTTGGTGCTGGAAGAAGCCAGAAAGCATCACACTTTGATTCGTCCGGTGGATAGTGAACACAGTGCTATTTTCCAAAGCATTTTGGGACAGGATAAGAAAGGGATTCACAAAATCCTTCTCACTGCTTCCGGTGGCCCATTCCGCGGGAAGACCCGGGAAGAACTGGCCCATGTGACCGTGGTGGATGCCATGAAACATCCCACTTGGAACATGGGGATGAAAGTCACTTTGGACTCCGCTACCATGTTCAACAAGGGCTTGGAAGTTATCGAAGCCCACTGGCTTTTCGGCGTGGATTACGATGATATCGAAGTGATTGTGCAACCCCAGAGCCTGATTCATTCCATGGTGGAATACGACGACGGCTCCATCATTGCCCAAATCGGAAATCCGGATATGCGGCTTCCTATCCAATTTGCCCTGACCTACCCGGACCGACTGCCGTCGCCGTCTCACGAATTTGTGGACTGGAGCCAGATTCTTTCCATTCAGGTGGAAAAACCGGATATGAAAGTCTTCCGCTCTTTGCACCTGGCCTTTGAAGCCGGAAAAGCCGGCGGAGACACCACCACGGCGTTCAACGCCGCCAACGAAGAAGCCATTCGGGCCTTCATCGCAGGGAAATTGTCCTTCCTTTCCATCTTCGACGTGGTAGAAGACACCCTGTCCCAGTGGCAGACAAAGCCTATTTCCTCCTACGAAGACGTACTGGTGGCCGATAAGAAAGCCAGAGAACTGGCGGATCGGTGTATTGGTAAGGTACTGTAGCGGTGGTAGCGCTGGAGGAACATGGAGATGATACGTGCATTTGTAAGGTTCTGTAGCGAGGGTGTCGCTGGAGGGACATGGAGATGGTGCGTGTGTTGTTAAGGTTCTGTAGCGATGATGTCGCTTGAAGAACATGGAGATGATGCATGTATTGTAAGGTTCTGTAGTGAGGGTGTCGCTGGAGGAACATAGAGATGGTACGTGCATTGTAAGGTTCTGTAGCGGTGCTGTGGCTAGAGGAACATAGAGATAGTATGTGTATCATAAGGTTCTGTAGCGATGGTGTCGTTGGAGAAACATAGTGATGACATGTGCATTTAAAGGTTCTGAACTCGAGAAAAATGTTAGATTTTCAATGAAACCAGAACCTTCAGAACATTTTCTCTCTATTTGAGACCCTAGCGGGAAAAGTGTAAGCGTAAATTCTCTTCCCTTGGAAGGGGATAGTTCACACTAGCGGGATGTGTCTGCGTGAGAATCATAGCGATAGTGGTGATAGCGTTTTATCTCCCCCGCCGGGGGAGAATTAAAGAGGGGGAGGCAGTAGCGGTATACTTCGCTATGAACATATCACGCGAACACGGTGATACCTGCTCCTAATGGTAAAACCGCTAATGATTTCGCGTTTACCGCTAGGAGCGGGCAGCACCGAGTGGGATGGGAGTAACATAGTATTTCATGCCGCTAGAGCTGCCCCCTTTGGTAGGCAAGCCTACCACCTTCCCCCCAAAGGGGGGACTAAAATAGGAGTGAACTTATTTACAAGCCTACCACCTTCCCCCCCAAAGGGGGGGACTGAAATAGGAGTGAACTTATTTACAAGCCTACCACCTTCCCCCCAATGGGGGGACTAGATAAGGAGTAAACTATTTTATGATTTCAAATATACTGGCCCCCATTTTTGTCTTTGCCCTCATTGTATTTGTTCACGAAGGGGGACATTTCTTGATGGCGAAGTGGACCGGCATGCGGGTCATCGAATTTGCCATCGGATTCGGGCCGAAGCTCATTTCCAAGAAATGGGGCGAAACCACCTATTCCATCCGGCTCATCCCCTTGGGGGGCTACAACAAAATCGCCGGCATGGATGACGAGAACAAAGACGATCCTCGGGCGTTCACCCAGAAACCCACTTGGGCGCGGCTTCTGGTGATTATCGGCGGCGCTCTGTTCAATGTGCTTCTGGCCTTTGTGATTCTGGTGGCAGCGTTCAAAATCGAAGGATACCAGACCTTTCCGAACGTTCCCGTGGTGGGCACTGTCATGGAAGGCACGTCGGCAGCCAAGCAGGGGCTCCAGCCGGGGGACAAGATTCTGTCCATCGATGGGCAGAAGGTGGAAACTTGGAGCGATATCGGGCAGTTCACCAAGGATAAAGGAAATCGGATTCTGTCCCTTTCTATTTCCAGAGACGGAGAAACGATTTCCAAGGAAATCATCCCTCAGTACAACCAGGAAGGCCGAGCCGTTATGGGCATCACCGCCTACGTGGAGCATCACGACACTACCATGGGCCAGTCGATTTCCATGGGATTTGACCGGTGCGTGTTCCTGCTGAAAATGATGACCGAGGGATTGTATAGTATGATCACTGGCGGTCAGGCCGACGTGGCCGGCCCCATCGGCGTGGCTCGTATGTCCGCCACGGTGGCAGACCATGGTATGATGAGTCTATTTCTTTTCATCGCCCTGTTGAGCTTGAACCTGGGCTTTCTGAACTTACTGCCGATTCCTATGCTTGACGGGGGCCTTCTCATCTTGACCCTTATCGAAGGATTGATTCGAAGAGAACTGCCCCGGAAAGCTTTGATGTATATCCAAGCTGTGGGTATTGCTATCTTGGGAACCATCTTTATCTATGCTATGACCAATGATATTTCGGCGTTGTTGAAGTGATTGCGATTGGAAGCAGTTCGTATGAATCCGCTGTAGAGTACAGGTTACTCAGGTTTCTCAAGTTGCTAAGGTCGCTCAGGTTTCTCAATTGGGAGGCTAGTCATAAGAGGAAATATAGCGGGAAATGTGCTAGCGGAAACCCTCTTCCTTTGGAAGGGGGCAGGGGGGATAGCTCCCTGTAGCGGGAGATGTGAAATGTGTCACTTGCGATGTGGGCGTCCTCTCAAGCGGCCTTTCCAACAACTCTTCTTCGACGGCCTATCCCCGGCCCGCAAGCGGGTCTGCCCCTTCCTGAGGAAGGGGCTCTTTATGGTTTCACGTGAAACCATAAAAAAGCCTT
>DBLC01000079.1:22945-40059 GCA_002297935.1 Dialister sp. UBA734 | reverse complement strand
AACCTTTTATACCCCTTTTAACCTTGCATGTCTGTTATATGTTCCATGTTTGAAATAGCAAGCAGCAGAATGATAACCTTTTTGCTATTCCTTTTCATAAAATTTGACTCTATTTTGTTATGCACCAATAAACTCTTGAATTTTTCAAGTTGATTTCTAATTATGCGTTATTTACAATACATATATAGCATAATGTTTACTAAAGACTTGATTTCAAGAAATAAGAAATCAGCTTTTTTATGTAAGAAACCAACGAATACAGGAGGCAATGGGGTATGAAGAAAAAAATGGCGGCTTTACTTTTATGTGCTTGTGCAATGCTGGGCGTAGCAGGTTGTGGAGACCAGGCGAAGCCTCAGGGAGCGGTGACACAGAAGGTGGCAGAGGCACCGGTGAAGAAAGATTTCCAGGCCGTGACAGACATTAAAGAAGGACGGAAGAATGTCTATGCGGTTGTGAAAGCCATGGACAATGGGTATTGGAAAGAAGTGATTCGTGGTCTCAAAGAAGGCGGCGAAGCAGCCAATGCCAATGTATATGTCGGTGGGGTTGTAAAAGATGGCAACTGGGAAGCCCAGCAGGAACTTCTGAAAAGTCTGGAAGGGAAATCTGTCGATGCAGTCGTTCTGGGGGCTGCTGACAGTATGCGCATGGCAGAAAGTGCCAAAGCACTGCGGGATAAGAACGTACCAGTCGTGCTGGTGGATACCATGCTGAATACCGAAGACTATGATGCGGCCTATATGACCAACAATCTTTCGGCTGGCGCTGCGGTGTCGCAGAAAATGGTGGAACTCCTGAAAGCCAATGGGGTATCGGAAAACGATCAGATCATCGTAGCAATGCACGTGAGCAACCTGGCTAGCCGCACCATTTCGGAACGTCTGGACAGCACCATTGCCAACTGGTACAACGTAGCACCGGCCAATTGGAAAATTGATGCCAAATATCTGATCAACTACGGTGACGATGAAATCGGAGAAAAACTGGTGTATGAATCGTTAGAAAAGACACCGAATCTGAAAGGTATCATTGCGTGCAACAATTCTTCCACCAAAGATACGCTCCATGCACTGATGAAACTGGGGCGGAAAGATATTGCCGTCATGGGCTTCGATATGAGTGATATCACTAAAGAGGCTTTGGCTAATAGAGATTACCACGTGGCTACGGTGAAACAGAACGAATATAAAATGGGCTACGACGCCGTGCAGACTGCGCTGGATGTAGCCAATGGAAAAACAGTTTCTGAAAGAAATGTAGATACCGGTATTTCCATCGTAGATTGATAGAGAAATAAGATCCTCTGTGCCTTTTGGGGCATAGGGGATTTTTTATTAGTGGCTGGGGATTAGTGGCTAATCCCTAGGGCCTAGCTACTAATCCCTCTTATAGAAGGATACTAAATAATAACTATGAGCATAAGTTATGTGATGATGAAATAAATTCATAAAATGCTTTACCGCTGAAGAAAGGCATGATATAATAAGCGTAAATAAATATATACTTATTTATTAATTAATGTACATCAATGTATTTTTCCAATAGGGGGACTTAGAAATGATTACTGAACGTGAAATATTCCTGACCGATCCTGAAGAAAAAGCGAAAGTGGTGGAATTCCTGAAGGGATTTGACCTGACTTTTACTGGTATCATTGATTACACCATGGGACTCTATGATGATGGTAAGCTCATCGGTACGGGCTCTTTGGGTGGCCGTGTCATGAGAGACATTGCCATCAGTGCGGAGTACCAGGGCAAAGGGCTGACCCATCGCATCATCCGTAACCTGCAGGGCGAATCCAATCGTCGGGGGATTACGGGCAATCAGATTTTTACAAAACCGAAAAATGTTCCCGTATTTGAACACATGGGATTCCAGTGTGTGGCAGTGGCAGAACCCTATGCAGCGCTCTTGGAATCTGGTACCGATACATTAGAAGATTATCTCAATCGCATTCGTACCTTCCTTGGCTCTGGGGAAGGGAAGAACCGCGGGGCCATTGTGATGAATTGCAATCCTTTCACCTTAGGACACAGAAGTCTGGTGGAATATGCCCACAACAATTGTGACGAAGTGATTATTTTTGCGGTCCAGGAAGACCGGAGCATTTTCCCCTTCTCCAATCGATTTACTCTGATCAAACAGGGCGTGAAAGATATGAAAGGGGTCGAAGTCATCAGTGGCGGTGATTTCATTATTTCCAATGCTACCTTCCCGACCTATTTCATCAAAGGCACCGATGAGTTGGCAGCCCAGACCAAGCTGGATGCGACCATCTTTGCGACCCGCATTGCACCGGCTCTGAATATCACCGTTCGTTTTGTAGGGGAAGAACCAACCGATAAAACCACCTTGGCCTACAACAATGCCATGAGAGAAGTGTTCTCTGCAAATGGCATCGAACTGAAAGTCATTCCTCGGGAACAGAAGGGGGACCAGATCGTGTCTGCTTCCTCGGTTCGCCGGGCTTTGGCAGAAGACGACTGGGAAACAGTGTATCGCATGGTTCCAAAGACCACACTGACCTATCTGAAGAGTGAAGAAGGACAGAAAGTGATTCGCCAGATTAAGATGCAGGAGGCATTCAAACGGATGGAAGCAGAACAAAAGAATTGATTGTTAAGGGTTATTATTCTGCTGCATTCATCATTGAAACATATAGGGTACACCGCTTGGTAAAAGGTTAGCCCTTCGGGCAGGGTATCCTCAATGCTTTCTTCGATCTAACAATTTGCATATAGCCAAAGAAAAAGGGTTATAAAGGTTATGAGATTTCCGTTAGTCTCATAACCTTTATAACCCTTTTAACCTTTTAATAAGCCATTTATTCGGATTGTTAGAATGAAGAATGCAGCAGAATAATAACCTTCACGAATTATTTTAGCCCTAATTCCTCCTTGTGTGCTGTCATGCCATCGATGCAGGCTTGCATGACTGTACCGGCTTCCATGCCCAGCATCTCAAAGCCTTTTTGGATCACGTCGCGGTTGCAGCCGGCGGCAAATTTCTTGTCTTTGAATTTCTTTTTCAGACCTTTCAGTTCCATGCCGGTGATGCCTTCGGGGCGCATGAGGGCGTAAGCCATGACGACGCCGGTCAGTTCATCTACGGTGAAAAGGCTTTTTTCAATGTCAGTGGTCGGTTCCACTTCGTCGGAGCAGAGGCCCCATCCGTGGGAAATGATGGTTTTGATATCTTCTTCATCGATGCCTTCGGGGGCCAAAAATTCACGGACATGATGGCAGTGTTCTTCTGGATATTTTTCATAATCCACATCATGGAGATAGCCGATGGCTTCCCAGTGGTCTTTGTCCTGGTGGAACAGATCCGCCATGGCACCCATGGCAGCACTGACAGCAATGGCGTGGGTGAATAAATGGTCTTCTGTGGTGTATTTCGGCAAAATTTCTTTTGCCTTGGCAAGTGTTAATTGGCTCATAGAGAATGCCTCCTTTTATATTTCTTCTGATAATAGTGCATTGGAGGGGGAAATGCAATAGGGAGTTTGGTTGGATGGTGACTGGTGACTCGTGACTGGGAAAGGGATTGGGGATTGGGAATTAGGGTTCTGTAGCGACGGGGAGGGCTTATGGAACATGGAAATGATCTGTGTATTGTAAGGTTCTGTAGCGGTGACGAGATTAGAGAAACATAGAAATGATGCGTGCATTATAAGGTACTGTAGCAGTGTCATGGTTGGAGAAACATGGAGATGAATTGTGCATTTGAAGGTTCTGCCTTTGATTCAATCCGTATTTTCCGAAGAATCTTATTTCGATTTTTCCTAGCCAATCCTCTCTTATATTGCTATACTAGGTTTATAATAATTATGTCATAGCAATGTTGTAAAAGTTCATGAATTTCGCAAAATTATAGATTCTAAGGGTTCTAAAGGTTCTTAGGGTTCTTAGGGTTCTCAAACGTGCCTATAAATGCTAGCGTGATCATCTCATTCGAGAAACCTGAGCATCCTGAGTAACTTGAGCTACCTGAGCGACCTGTCATAGCAGGTGGAATCATTCCTATTAACGCACATTCTTAACATAATAGCAATAGGAGGCTTCATGGATATACATTTTATTCTTCGGTGGCTACGAGCAAGAAAAAAGATGTCCATTGTATGGCTTGTCATCTTTTTGTTGTCGATTTTTGGCTCTTTCGGGATAGTTAGGGCGGAATCTTCTTCTAAAGTGATTCGTGTAGGCTATGTGAATGTAACCAATTATGAAGAAGGCGCGGAAGGGGAGTACAAGTTTGGTGCTGGGTACGAGTATTTACAAAAAATTTCTTATCTGACCGGATGGAAATATGAATATGTCCATGGCACGTTTAAAGATTGTCTGCAAATGCTGATTGATGGGGATATCGATCTTTTTGGTAATGTGTCCTATACGCCACAGCGGGCGGACGAGATGAGTTTTTCTTCCTATCCCCAGGGACGGGATACCTACTGGGTCTATACAGATAAAAAGCACGATTATTTGATTGATGGACATGAACCCAATCTGAATGGCTGCAAGATTGGAGTCACTAAAGGAACGTACCAGGAAACCTTGCTAAGAGATTGGCTGCAAAAGAATCAGGTACAGGCCGAAGTGGTGCCCCTAGGTGGCTATGATGAGATGTTGCTTTCTTTGAAAAACAACCAAGTGGATGCTATCGTGGCCGCGGATTTGGCAACATCCTATGATTTGAGTGCTCTGGTCAATATCGGATATAGCAATTATTTTTTTGTGGTATCTCAAAAACGACCAGACGTATTGCATGAGCTCAATGAAGCCCTTTTTGAAATTCAAAATACAGAAGCGGGATATAATAGCAAATTGCTGTCTCGCTATTATGCAAAATCCATTGGCGGTCAGGTCTTTAATAAGGAAGAAAAAGAATGGCTGGCGGCCCATGACAATACCATCCGTCTTGGCTATCTTAGACATGACCTTCCGTTCTGCGGGGAACAGGATGGACAGATGGTGGGTGTCATGGCGACCGTGGTGGAGGCCCTGGAAAAGCATTATGGGGTTCATGTGGAAACCGTTCCGTTTGATACCCGGGAGCAATCCACAGAAGCGCTGAGAAACCATACCATTGATTTAGCCGGACCGAATTTCAGTGATTTCTATTTGGCTGAATTACAAGACCTGGTGCTTTCCGATTCCATGGTAGAAACCACGCCGGTGGTGATTTATGCCGGCCATGATTATAAAGCTGGGCTGAAGAAAATCGCAGCGACCCGTTCGTCTATTTTTGATGTCAATGCGGTCAGTGTCCTCTTCCCAGACGCAGAGATTGTAGTGTGCCAAACACCAGATGATTGCCTCAAAGCGGTGGCCGATGGCAAAGCTGGAAGCACCTTGGTAACATCTTCGCAGATCAATCTGACCAGTGCCAATCCGGTCATGAAGCGGTTATCTATGGCAGAAATATCCAAAAGCACTGATGTGGTGCTGGTGGGGGTCAAGGATAACCGTAGAGTGGTTTCTATTGTGAACAAAGCCATTACCCAGTCGTCGGGGATTTTAAATGGGATGGTGCTGGCCCAGCATTCGGGCACGACACCGGTGACTTTCAAAGAAGTGGTAGAGCAATATGCCTGGATTTTTATTTCCATCGCTGGGATAGTGATTCTGGTGCTTTGCTTGATGATGTATCATCTGCTGGTGAACCGTCGGAAATTGTCTAAGGCGCTTAAAGATGCTCAAGATGCCAATGCAGCCAATCAGGCGAAAACCGCTTTCCTCAATAGTATGTCCCACGATATCCGAACGCCTATGAATTCCATCATTGGGTTTACCAATATTGCATTGAAACAGAATCCCAATGAAGAAATCAAAAAATGTTTGAAACGGGTGAAGCAGAGTTCTGATTTCCTGTTGTCCCTCATCAATGATGTGCTCGATATCAGCCGCATTGAAAGTGGGAAAATCAAATACCATCCCGTTCCGGTGGATATGGTGGATCTCAATGAAGCGGTGCTCACCATGGCGAAGGGATTTTTCGTCAATCGCAATTTGACCTTTGAGGTACACAAGCCGTCCATAGACTCCTTGTATGTGCTGACCGATAGTGTTCGTTTGCGGGAAATATTGAATAACATCATCAGCAATGCAGTGAAATTTACTGACGATGGGGGAACCATTTCTTTTTCCGTGTCCTACCATGCAGGATTGGATACAGAACAAATCATGGTTCATTATAAGATTGCTGATACAGGGGTCGGAATGAGCCCGGAATTTTTGAAAAAGATTTTTGATGAGTTTTCTCAGGAAGAATCCGGTGCTCGCACCCATTACAAGGGAACAGGACTGGGCATGGCTATAACGAAGCGCTACGTAGACCTACTGGGCGGTACCATTTTTGTGAAAAGTAAAAAAGGCGTGGGGACAACCTTCACCGTGGATATCCCCATGAAGAAAACCGATGAAATTCCGAAGAAAGAAACCTTGATAACGAAGAAACCGAAGAATCTGACCGGCGTAAAAGTTCTCGTGGCCGAAGACAATGATTTGAATGCCGAACTGGCTACGATCATTTTGGAAGAAGCGGGCATGAAGGTGACTCGCGTGGAAAATGGGAAACAGGCCGTGGAAAATTGGGAATCCCATCCGATGGGCACCTATGATGTGATATTGATGGATATCATGATGCCCGTCATGGATGGTTATACGGCCACCCGGACGATTCGCCAACTGCCTCGGAAGGACGCGAAGACCATTCCCATTATCGCCATGACTGCCAATGCCTTTGCGGAAGATATCGAGAAAGCACTGGATGCGGGCATGAATGCCCATTTGTCCAAGCCTATTGTGATTGAAGACGTGCTGCATACCATTTCGAATACCATTGGGTAAAGTTGTTGGTTGCTGGTTGTGAGTTGTTGGACGTCCAAACAACCAACAACAGACAACCAACTAACAACCAACAACCAATCAATATTTTTCCTACATCATAAAGTCGCTAATGAAAATGAATTCATTAGCGGCTTTTACATTTTGTTATCTTCTGTCCCTCTATTCTCAATTTTTATGATACAATATGTAGAAACGGTTTGAGGGTTATAGCATAAAATCTTTGCGTCGCTTTTTATTTGTGCGCCGCACCACCATTTCTCACTTCTAACTTCTCACTTCTAACTGCGCAAGGCAGAATGAGGAATGTGTGATTTGTATATTTGCTAGATAACAAAGGTAGGTATTATGAAAGGAACATATACATTATTAAAAGGCCTAGGCGCATTTTGCTGCAGCCTTTCGGAAAGCGGGGCCATCCGGGCGGGAAAGGCTTTGGGCAGTTTTTTCTGGATGGTGGTGCCGAAGCGGAGAAAGGTGCTGGCAGTGGAAAATATCCTTCGGGCAGGCATTACCACCGATAGAAAAGAAGCGGAGCGGATTGCGAAGGCTTCGGCGGTTCGTTTTGGACCACTGGGGGTTTCCATGTTTCGTTTTCCTCTATTAAATAAGGAGAATATTCAGCAATACGTAACCATTCAGGGAAAGGAAAAGCTGGATGCCATCTTAGCGGAAGGGAAAGGCTGCATTTTGGCGGCCACCCATTGTGGCAACTGGGAAGTGGAAGGGGCGGCCCTCGCTCTGTATGGCTATCCGCTGCTTTCTGTTGCCATGAAACAGGCCAACAAAGAATTTGATCGGTTCCTTTGTGAATATCGTTCCATGCCAGGACAGACTGTGGAATATAAAACTGGTGTCCGTGACATGCTTCGCCGCTTGAAGCAAGGCTATTTCGTAGGTCTTCTTTGTGATCAGGACCCAGGGGAAGCGGGGATTATTTCTGATTTCCTTGGAAATAAAACCCTCACACCGACTGGGCCGGCCCATTTCTCTTTGCTGTGCAAACTGCCAGTCATGACAGCGCTCATTCATGAAACCGTTCCGTTCCGGTATGAAATCATTATCGGAGACCCGATCACTGCCGATGAAGGACTGAATAAGAAAGAAGCCATTCAGAATATCACCGATAAAATCAACCAGCGTTTGGAAGCCTGGATTCGGAAATATCCGGAAGAATGGTTCTGGCTTCACAATCGTTGGAAGTGGACCGATCGGTTCCATCCAGAATTGAGGAAAAAATGATGCAGCTCAAAACAGAAAAAGTATATGTAGAGGGCATACCGGTCCATGTGGTGTATCCGATTCAGGAAGAAGGAAAAGCGGTCATCCTCTATCACGGCTGGAGCAGCCAGGCCCAGTTCCAATTGACCAAAGCGGCTATATTGGCTATCCATGGGTATACGGTCTTTATTCCCGATGCCATGCATCATGGAGAACGGGACGCACTGACCGATTATTACCAAGTGGAAGATTACGACATCTTCTGGAAAACCATTTTCCAAAATATAGAGGAATATCCGAAAATTCTGTCTTTTGTAAAAACTAAAGGTTATAAAAAGCCGTATATCATGGGCCATTCCATGGGGGGCATGACCGTACTGGGCATTGGCAGTACCTATCCGACAACCATGAAAGGGATTATTTCCTTCAACGGCAGCGGCGATTGGCTGCTGACCCATTTGTTCATGCAAGCCCGGTTCGGCATCGCTGCCAGTCCGGAGTGGAACCTCTATCCGGTGCTGAAAGAAAAGAATCCGTTGGCCCATGTGGACGAAATGAAAAACATTCCGATTTTCATGACCAATGGGGAAAGTGATATTTCCGTAGATCCCAGAGCACAGGCCCATTTCTATGACGTGCTGAAACAATCCGGCGGACAGGCCACCCGCATCACCTATCCGCTGCTGGGCCATTTCGTTACCACCAATATGATGGATGATGCGATGAGGTGGATGGAATCTGTTAGCAGGGTTAATGCGTAGTGCGTGATGCGCAGTGCGTAGTGGTGGTGGCGGCGCACAAATTATAAAGCGCCGCAGAGTATATATTGGAAAAAGTGGTTTTATAAAAAGAGGGGATTGGGGCGCTATATGAATTGTGCGCCCCTTCCAACATTACGCACTACGCACTTCGCATTACGCATTGATAAAGACAGAGTGAATGTATGGAAGTTAGCTCATATTGATTTCCATGTAGAGGGAGGAACAGTGAATCAAAGAAATATCGTCGTCCTCATAGCCAGTATGTTTCTTGTGGCCATCGGTTATACCATGGTCATTCCTTTTTTGCCGCTATATCTGTTACATCTAGGCGTGCCCGATAGCGAGATTTCCTTGTGGACGGGTATCGTCTTTTCTATTTGCTTCTTGATTGCTGGCGTCATGGGGCCCATTTGGGGGAAGATGGCCGATACGAGCGGAAAAAAGAAAATGGCCATCCGCGCCGCTATTTTGTTGGGATTTTCCTATCTGTTCTGCGGTCTGTCCACCAATGAATACGAACTCATGGGGGCCAGGGCGTTTCAGGGATTTGCCAATGGATTTGTAGCAGCCGCCATGGCGATCATTTCCGATAGTGCCCATCCAGAAAAGATGGGAGCCACTTTGGGTATGGCCCAAACGGCTCTGGTAGTGGGCGGCATTGCGGGGCCTCTAGTGGGCGGTGTACTAGCTCATTTGATTGGTATGGAAAATACCTTTTATATTTCTGCGGTGTTCCTCTGGTTGGTGGCGCTCTTGGTGATTTTCCTGATTCACGATAAAAAGACAACCCAGCCGGAAAAGGAAATACAGAAAACATCCATCCAGGATGACCTGTCCTATGCTTATGGAAATCATCATTTGCGAGAAATTCTGCTAATTATTTTCTTCCTGCAGACCACCATTCTGATGATTCAGCCAGTGACAGCCCTTTACGTGAGCGAATTGCTTCACGGTGAAGGCAATGTGGAACTCATCGCTGGCTTCATCATGAGCAGTGGGGGACTGGCTGGTGCCCTGACCACCACCTTGTGGGGCAAGTTCGGTCAGAAAAAAGGATACTATGTGGCCATTTCCATTACCCTTTTGGCCGCTGGGGTGATTACTATTTCCCAGTCCATTCCAGATTCTATTATCGGCTTTGGGATTTGCCAGTTCTTGGTGGGCTGCTTCGTGATTGGCGTCAATCCCTCTCTCAATGCGGCACTGGTGAAATATACGCCCGAATCTTTCCGAGGTCGCGTCTTCGGCTTGTCCAATACGGCCCAGCAATTTGGAAATATGTGCGGCCCCATGGCATCCGCCGCGATTTCCATGGCAACAGGCTACTGGGAAGTGTACCTGGTGGCCGGTCTAGTGCAGCTGTTTTTAGGGGCGAAAGTGTACTTTGGACGGGTGAGAAAGGGAGAACGATGATTTCTTCTTTTTAACAATGCGGTGATAGGGATATAGAAAGGGGTATGCCTTTCGGGCAGGGTTATATTTCCTTGTTATCTGTATCTAACAAAGAACAATTACAAAATCTAAAAAGGTTATAAAAGGTTATGAAACTTACGGAAGTCTCATAACCTTTTATAACCTTTTTCTATGGTATCTTTTTTATGTTAAGCCATAGGGATCACCAAGCTATAACCCTGCCTGAAGGGCATACCCTTTTCCCTGTTTGTTAGATAAGCGAAATATAATTATTTTACCGTATTCTTCAGTGTCCCAATCGGATCGATAGTAATTTCTACCACATCGCCTTTTTTCAGGAACTTCGGTGGGTTGAATCCCATGCCTACGCCTTGTGGGGTGCCGGTGGCGATCACGTCCCCTGGGAGGAGTGTCATGCCGTCAGACAGGGTGGCAATCAGTTTTGGAATGGAGAAAATCAGATCGGTGGTGGAGCCTTCCTGACGGAGATGGCCGTTGACCTTGGTGTAAATGGTGAATGGCATAGGCCAGTCTCCCACCATGACGGTAGGACCCATAGGGCAGAAGGTGTCCAAACTCTTGCCGCGGAACCACTGCAGATGGGTTTTCTGCAGGTCTCTGGCGGTGACATCATTGATGATGGTATAGCCATATACATATTTCATAGCATCTTCTTCGGCTACATTGCAGCAACGTTTGCCGATGATGACACCCAGTTCGCCTTCATAGTCCACTTCCTTAGTGGTTGCTGGATGGCTGTCGATTTCTTCTTCCGGGCCGATGACAGACGTAGTGGCTTTGGTGAAGAAAATCGGATGGAGCGGATTCTTTGCATTGGCATTCTGATCAAATTCCTTCACATGGGCCTGGTAATTCTTGCCTACGCACAGTACGTTGCGGCGTGGATAGAAGGGAGCTTCCAAGCGGACTTCTTTCAGAGCCACTGGTTCGATGGCTTTGTCTTTTTCGTTCATTTCCAGTGCATGGGCCAAGTTCAAAAGCCCTTCTTCCCCGCTTTCGATGAAGTCTTCCATGGTTTCGCCCAAAGGAATGAAATAGGTTTCTTCCAGGTCCAGGGCCGGATAAATGGAAGTGCCATCGGCGGTGAGGACACCCCACTGGCGCTGGCCCTTATAGTTATAGGATACAAGTCTCTGCATAGTATACCTTCTTTCTTAAAAAATGGGATTAGTAGTATTATAGCATATAGTTTGGGGGAGTTACTATGGAAATTTGGTGACTGGTGACTCGTGACTAGTGACTGGGGATTAGGGATTGGTAGCTAGGCCCTAGGGATTGGGGAATAGGAAATGACGCTACAGATTGTATCGCATTTTTAGCAAATAGCATGATACGGGAAATATGAAATTTTTGGCTATAGCTATTTAGAAATAAAGTCAGTACAATATACAGATAGATTCCTTTAGAAAATCGGATGCCAGGTTTTCATGTTTCCTGAATGCAATAATGATACAACAGTTTATAGGCACATTCGAGTAACCTGAGAATCTTGAGCAACCTGAGAAACTTTTCTTGAGAAGAAATCATCTTATTTATAATGTATGTAATAAAGGAGAACAATTATGATTACAGGAGATATTGCACACTTAGAATCGTACAAGAAACAGCTGCCGGATTTCATTTATCAGTGTTTGAAAGAAGTGAAGGCGTTTGATTTCCAGTCAGTGCCCGATGGAAAATATAAGATTTGTGGCTGCGATATGGGGGTAGAATCTCCGAAGACGGAACCAGCGGCAGACCGGAAGCTGGAAGGCCATAAGAAAATGATCGATATCCAGTTTGAAATTGAAGGAAAAGAAGAATGGCTGGGAGTAGAAACGATTTTTGAAGCCGGGCCGTGTGTGGAAAGCTATCCGGAGCGAGATCTTTATTTCTATGAATCCGGAAAGAATGGGGAATCCAAGGTGTATTTCACTACTGGCCGGTTTGCCATTTTCTTCCCAGAAGATCTCCATCGTCCGCTATGCCAAGGAGAAAGTGGGAGCTTGCAACTAAGAAAAGCAGTGGTGAAGGTACCGGTGGAGAAAGTAGAATAAAGGGTATTATTCTGCTGCATTCTCTCTTTTAACACATTGTATATTCCGCCTGGTAAAAGGGTTATAAAGGTTATGAGACTTTCGATATTTTCATACCCCTCATAACCTTTTGAGGGGTGATTCATTGACATGATTGAAATATGAAATCATTGAGTATAACCTGCCCGAAGGGCTAACCTTTTATACAATAGCGTTTCAAGAAAAGTGAATGGTTACGTATGTATGAGATGACGAGTATCGTTTTATAACAATGTAATAGAAAACTTTCATAATAAAACTTTGACTTACAGTCAATTATTTGTTATTATAGGATAGATTCTGATAATAGCGATTTTTTACAATGCATAAAAAATAATAGCATTGTACAAGGGGGCAGAGTATGAAGTATAAAAAGTTGTTAGTAGCAGCTATGGCGGCAAGCTTTTTGCTTTCTGCTGGTATGCTGACAGGAGGCTGTGGGTCTTCCAAGTCTCAGCAGGCACAGCAGCAACAGGCTGTGAAAGTGACCACATTCAAGCCGTTCACATCGGATACTCCGATTTCTAGAGAGTATACCGGTACGATCATGGCGCTGCAGGAAGTACCAGTTCGTTCCAAAGTCTCTGGTACGGTGACTGAGAAGTTTGTCAAAGGCGGGGAAAAAGTGGTGGAAGGGCAGCCACTATTCCGTCTGGATACTAGAAATTATGAATCCAACCTGGCAGCCGCACAGGCCCAGGTCGCACAGGCTTCTGCCAATTATGAAAATGCCAAGAGAGATTTGGCTCGCTATGAACAGCTGATTTCGACCGGCGCTATTTCTCGTCAGGCCTATGATAGCCAGAAAGCGGCTACCGAAGCATACGGTGCTATTCTTGATGCGGCCCAGTCTCAGGCCAATATTGCTTCCGATAATTTGGGAGATACCATTGTGACCGCACCATTCACAGGGACCCTCTCTATGGATGATGTGAATATCGGTACCTTTGCTACGGCAGGGCAGACTCCATTGGTTACTATTTCTTCTTCCGATCCGCTGTATGTGCAGTTCGATATGTCTGAAAATGAATACTTACAGCTCACCAAGAATAAGGAAGGCACCGATACCCTGGGCAGTGCTTTGAAGCTCCGCCTGTCTGATGGTTCCATTTATGGAGAAACCGGTCAGATTGTACAGATCAACCCAGGCCTCACCGGTGGTCAGCTCACCATGAAGGCCGCTTTTGCTAATCCGGATAACCTTTTGGTACCAGGTATGTATGGCACCATCGTTTCCGATGCAGAAATTGCTAAGGGTTCTATCTTGGTACCAACCAAAGCACTGGTTCAGCTTTTGAATAAAGATATGCTGGACGTAGTGGTGGACGGCAAGGTACAGCAGAAGGCTGTCAAAGTCGGCGCTACCTATGGGATTTACAGCATCATCGAAAGTGGTATCGATGTGAATGATGTGATCATCGTTGAAGGCCAGAATAAAGTTCAGGTCGGACAGGCAGTAGATCCTTCCGAAACCAATCGCGAGAGCCTGGAACAGGAAGCTGTCAAAGCCGCTTCCGTACAGCATGGCACTGGTGATTCCAAGAAATAATAGGAGGGGCTATGGCAAAATTCTTTATTAACCGTCCTATTTTCGCAATCGTTGTGGCATTGGTCATTTCGATTGCCGGGGCGCTTTGTATTTTCACATTGCCAATCGACCGGTATCCGAAAATCACACCGCCACAGGTATCTGTCCATGCGACATACCCAGGTGCTGATTCGGAAGTCGTGGCACAAACCGTGGCGGAAGTCATAGAAAAGAACGTCGTCGGGGTAGAAGGCTTCGACAATATGTCTTCTACCAGTAACTCCAATGGTACCTACTCTTTGAGCGTACAGTTCCTGACCGGGACCGATTCCGATATGGCAGCCATCCGTGTACAGAACGGTGTTACTGCTTCTGATGCGGCTTTGCCAGATACGGTTCGTTCCATCGGTGTCACCACCAAGAAATCTTCTGGCGATATGGCACTGGTTATTGGTCTGGTTTCTCCAAACGGTACCTATGATGATGTATTCCTGAAAAACTATTTCAGCATGAACTACCTGGACGAACTGAAATCCATTAAGGGTGTCGGTAACGTACAGGAATTCGGTTCCGACTTTGCTATGCGTATCTGGATGGACCCAACCAAGATGTCCCAAAACCAGATCACCGCATCTGAAGTCATTGCCGCTGTTTCTTCTCAGAACCAGCAGGTAGCCGCTGGTAATATTTCCAGTGCGCCAGTAGATAAAAATGCATCCTTCCAGTACGTTGTCACTGCCAAGGGCCGTCTCGTGACGGAACAGGAATTTGGCGATATCGTACTTCGCACCAATGCAGATGGTTCTCTCCTTCGTCTGAAGGATGTGGCTCGTATCGAACTGGGCGCTAAGAGCTATGACTTCTTGTCCCGCTCCGCTGGTCATGAATCGGCTGTACTGGCGTTCTCTCTGACCGACGATGCGAACGCCGTAGAAACCATCGGCGCTATCAAGCAGAAACTGGAAGAGGATAAGAAATCCTTCCCCGATGATATGACCTATGTCATCTGCGCCGATAACACCGATTTCATTTATGCATCTATCAAAGAAGTACTTCATACCTTCGTAGAAGCCCTTCTGATTGTCGCTATCATTGTGTACATCTTCCTGCAGAACTGGAGATCCACCGTCATCCCAATGATTGCGGTGCCAGTTTCGTTGTTTGGTACCTTCGCATCCTTTGCGATTCTTGGGTTTACTATCAATACATTGACCTTGTTCGCCATGGTCTTGGCCATCGGGCTGGTTGTCGATGATGCTATCGTCGTGATCGAAGCCGTGGAATATGAAATGCGGTACAATAACCTGCATCCGAAGGAAGCTACTGTGGCTGCTATGGAAAAAGTACAGAGCCCGGTTATCGGTGTCGCTGTGGTCCTGGCTGCCGTATTCGTACCGGTCGCTTTCTTGGGCGGTATCATGGGTATCCTGTATAAACAGTTCGCTCTGACCATCGCCGTATCCGTTTTGATTTCTGCGTTTGTCGCTTTGTCTTTGACACCAGCTCTTTGCGCTGGCATGCTCAAGGAACCAAAGAAAGATGTGAAGAAAGGGGCTCTGGACCGGTTCTGGGATAAGTTCAACGATGGCTTTGACCATATGGTCGAAGTGTATGGGGCCATCCTGAGAAAACTGGGTAAAGCCCTGTGGTTACCAATTGGTACTTTGATTGTGCTTTCTATTGCTGCCTTTTTCATGTTCTTCCGCTTGCCGACAGCGTTCCTGCCGCAGGAAGATAATGGCTATTTCATCAATGCATTCTCTCTGCCAGAAGGTTCTGTCAATGTCCGCACCAATGCGGTCATCAGTGACTTCCTGGAAATGATGGATGCCGACCCGGCTGTCGAACAGTCTCAGGGCGTTACTGGTTTCGATATCCTTTCTGAAGGGCAGAAACCAAATGCGGGCCTTTCCTTTATCAAACTGAAACCATGGGATGACCGTACGACTCCATCGGAACAGCTCGATGCGGTTATGGCAAAAGCCTTTGCTTATAATGCCACCCATCCAAATGTTTCTCTAATGGCTCTGAACCCGCCGCCAATTCCAGGCTTGGGTGCTGCTGGTGGTTTCACTCTGTACATCCAGAACAAGAATGGTTCTTCCAATGAAGAATTCCAGCGTGTCATTGGCGAATTCCTGGGAGCGGCTAACCAGCGTCCGGAAATCCAGATGGCATACACCACTTTCCGTATGGATACTCCTTCTTATAATTTCGACATCGATCGTGAAAAAGCTCAGAAGAATGGGGTCCAGGTAGGGGATATCTTTACCGCTCTCCAGGCTTACTATGGTTCTGTTCAGATCAATGACTTCACCATTTATGGACGTAACTTCAAGGTAGTCGCTCAGGCAGATACCCAGTATCGTACGAGCCCGATGGACAATAAATTCCTGGCTGTCAAAGACAACAAAGGAAATATGGTCCCGATTTCTACCTTCATTACGCCAAGCAAATCTAACTCTATTTCCGTTATTACCCGTTACAACAACTTCCCGGCTGTCAAGATCGGTGGTCAGCAGGCTGCTGGTTACTCCTCCGGTCAGGCACTGGATGCGTTGGAAGAAGTGGCAAAACAGGTCCTGCCAAATGGGTATGGCTATGCCTTTGCTGAATCTTCCGCACAGGAACGTGAAGCCAGTGGTAAGACGGTTTATGCATTGGCTTTGGGCATGCTCTTCGTATTCCTGTCTCTGGCAGCACTGTACGAAAGCTGGAAGATTCCATTCACAGTTATCTTCGGTATCCCGACCGGCTTCTTCGGAGCCTGCTTGGGTGCTATGCTCTTCAACGTATACAACGATATTTACTTCCAGATCGGTCTCTTGACCATCATCGGTTTGGCCGCAAAGAACGCCATCCTGATTGTAGAATATGCGAAGGTCCGTGTGGATAGCGGCATGGAAGTCTTGAAAGCCGCTGTAGAAGCATCGGAAATTCGACTTCGTCCTATTCTGATGACCTCCCTGGCCTTCATTGTAGGTAACATTCCACTGGCACTGTCCACCGGTGCAGGCTCCAATTCCCGTTCTGAAATGGGTATTGCCGTCGTATTCGGTGTGCTCTCTGCTACACTGTTCCAGATTTTCATCGTACCAATGCTCTTCGTGGTGATTGAACGCATTCATGGGTTCAAGAAATCGAAGAAAGTGGTAACAGTGGATAAGTAGTTACAACGCTAGAGGTTTTGAATGCGTAGTGCGTAGTGGTGGTGGCGGCGCACAACTTATAAAGCGCCGCAACTATAAATAAAAAACGGTATGTA
>DBLC01000079.1:17330-22881 GCA_002297935.1 Dialister sp. UBA734 | reverse complement strand
TACATACCGTTTTTTATTTATAAGGGGTATTGGGGCGCTATATAATTTGATGCGCCCCTTCCTCCATTACGCACTACGCACTTCGCATTACGAATTTAAAACCACTAGCGGTTAAATCAACTTCCTAAAGTAGGGAATCTTCTTAATGAGCCATGTAATAAGAACCCCCAGTGCATAGGCTAGGCAAATCCAGACCACGGCGTCGAAGAAGGGGAAGCGGTAGAGATAGACCAGAAGGACTTTGGACAGGATGATGTGGGTCAGATTTCTTGTGATTTCTTCAAACAGCATGACCCCGAAGGAAATACTGCCCAGGAACACCAGCCGCTTGGACCAGGATTCGGAAACCTGGTGATGGGTGAACCACCAGCGGGACAGGCAGAACACGAAAGCCGTATTTAGAAATAGGAAGGAATCATAGAACCGTTCGGAAATGGCTTCGGTCATGCCGCCGGCCACTACACCGTGGTAGTGGGTGATGGAAGCCCCAATGAAAGTGCCTACCAAAGCGGCGATGCCCAGTCGGATGAGATTTTTCTTGGTGAGCCAGCTGTCTGGCAGGACGTGCTCAATCCAGTAGCCCATGATGAAATAGAAAGACGGTTCGCTGATGGCTAGAATCGGATTCACGAAGTAGTTGATTTCTGCAGTCCCTTTGAAAATCAGGAAGGAAATGACTGGGACGCAGCCGACAAAGAATAAGTTGAGACCGATCAGGTACAAGTAGAGACTTTCCGTCATGGCCTTCACCAACTTGCGCCAAATGGGGAGCATCAAAAGGAAGCCTATATATATGTAAAGAAAATAATAGGCCGTTGCCATGTTGGATGAATAGACCATGGTGAAGAATTTAGCGATGTGCCCAGGAATGGTGAGCGGCAGGTTGTGATAGAACCATACGTAGTTGATGAGGGAGAAAACAAAAATGACTTGTAAGAATCGCCAGATTCGTTTCTTGAAAATCACAGAAATTGGTTCTTCCCGCCCCAAGAGCAGCGCCCCGGAAATCATAAAGAAAATCGGGACCGCGGTTTTTACCCAGAAAGGGACCGCCAAGTAGAAAGGATAAAATAAAGACTCCGGCCGGGCGATGAAAATAGAAAATCCCTGGGTGGCGGTGTGGGTAAACATCACCAGCCAGATACAAAGGAACCGGAGAAACTCGATGTGGAGTAATTTCTTCTTCTTTGGCTTTTCACTGATAGTGGTTGTTTTGTTGGAATTCATGATGAGCCTCTTTTCGATAGTATTTCCTGTTATGATAGCATATATTGGTGACTGGTGACTAGTGACTGGTGACTGGGGAAAACAGAGAGAAGTGAGAAATGGTGGTGGCGGCGCGATATATAAGGTTATTATTCTGCTGCATTGGCTTTTCTATCGAAGTGAAGATAGGGTATGGAGAAAGGGGTAAAAAGGTTATAAAGGGTTATGTGTTGCCGTTAGTGTCATCACTTAAAGTTCTCATATTCTATTTTCTCCTATAGTATGTAAAGCAAATCGCCAATCCGTTACGGTGCTAATAGACACGAGAGGTTTCATCGTATCGTCATTTCGACCGATCCTATTTGTGCGAAATGACACAAGAGCTGTGAAATGAGATGTGCCCCTGAGTGGAGAAATCTCTCAGCACCAGCGGTAAGGGCTGCGAGATTTCTCCACTCTCCTACACATTGCGTTTTATTACTTCTATATCATCAAGCACAAATACGACCGGTCGAAATGACGCTAAAGATAGTACCGTTTGTTTACAATAGCATGATATGAAAAGAATGAAGCCCTATGGAGCTACATAACCATTCATACCCCTTTTACTCCTGTCTGTCATGGTCCATGGGATATATTTGATATCGAAAGTAGGAAAACAATAACCTATAATTTTATGCTATAATAATATCAATATCATCTGATACAAAGGAGAAGGAGAAGGGCAATGAATTATAAAGACCGTTACAAGGATTGGATGTCTTGGGCTGATGACGCAACAAAAGCGGAGTTGGCTGGTATTTCTGATGAGAAGGAATTGGAAGATCGTTTCTATCAGGATTTGGAATTTGGCACTGCAGGGCTTCGAGGCATCATGGGGGCTGGCAGCAATCGAATGAATCGTTATACCGTGGCGAAGGCATCGAAGGGCTTGGCGGAGTATTTGAAAGCCACTGCCGGGGAACGTATTTCACAGGGGGTGGTCATTGCCTATGATTCTCGCAATCACTCCCAGGAATTTGCCAAAGTGTCAGCTAACGTGCTGACCAGCGCAGGCATTCCGGTGAAGCTCTTCAAGGAATTGGAACCTATCCCGGTTCTTTCTTTTGCGGTGAAACATTTCCATGCCGCTGGCGGCGTGGTGGTGACGGCGAGCCACAATCCACCGGAATACAACGGCTATAAAGTATATGGACCCAATGGGGCCCAGTTGGTGCCAAAGGATGCGGACGTTTTGACTTCCTACGTGGAAGCCATCACCGATTTGGCTGCCATCGATACGAACGGAAACGACGCTCTTCTGTCCTCTCTGGACCAGGATGTGGTAGACCTCTTTGTGGACACCATTTTCCAGCAGTCCTATTATCAGGGGAATCCACCGGTTCTTTCCCTTGTGTATACCCCGATTCATGGCAGCGGTTCCAAGCCGGTGCAGAAGATTTTGAAGAAAGCGGGCTTCACCGATGTGCACGTGGTGAAAGAACAGGAATTGCCCAATGGCGACTTCCCGACGGTCACTTCCCCGAATCCGGAAAATGCAGAAGCCCTGACCATGGGCATCGGACTGGCGAAGAGCGTGGGCGCCGATATCGTCATTGGTACCGACCCGGACAGCGATCGCATCGGGGCGGCTGTGAAACAGGGCAATGATTTCGTTTTGATTTCTGGTAACCAAATGGGTGCTCTTTTGACGAATTTCGTATTGACTACCAGAAAAGACACCTTGACGCTGGCTTCCACTATGGTGAAAACGGTGGTCACTGGCGAACTGGGGGCGGAAATCGGACGTCACTTTGGTATCCAGGTGATAGAAACCTTGACAGGTTTCAAGTACATCGGCGAAAAAATTTCCCAGTGGGAACAGGACCCGCACCATGATTTCGTGATTGGTTATGAAGAAAGCTACGGTTACCTGGTGGGCACCCACGCACAGGATAAAGATGCAGTGGTGTCGGCTATGCTGATTGCAGAAATGGCCGCTTATTTCAAACAGCAGGGAAAAACTCTGGTAGATGTATTGAACGATTTGTATGGTACGTACGGGTACTACTACGATAAGACCACATCGTACACCCTGAAAGGGCTGGAAGGATTGGCAAAAATCCAGGGCATTATGAAACACCTGCGTGACATTGACGTGACCACCATCATTCCGGATATTTTTAAGGTCATCGACTTTGCCACCGGCGTGGGGGACCTGCCGAAGGAAAATGTATTGAAATACCAGCTCAAAACCGGTGGCTGGATGGCTGTCCGTCCCAGCGGTACCGAACCGAAAATTAAGATTTACTACTCCTTGAAGGGGAAGAATGAGGAAGAAGCACTGAAGAAGTTTGCGGACTACAAAACAAAGTGGGAAAAAGCTCTGGAACTGTAAAAGTGCGTAATGCGAAGTGCGTAGTGCGTAGTGCGTAATGGCGGTGGCGGCACACAAATTATATAGCGCCGCAAAGTATAAAATACAACGGTATGCATGCTAAGGATGAAGTGTCCTTGGCATGCATATTGTTTTATTTTATAAAAATGGGGTATTGGGGCGCTTTTAAATTTTGATGCGCCCCTTCCTTCATTACGCACTTCGCACTACGCATTACGCACTATTTTCATGCTGTAATTTCATTGACAATCCTGTATAATTATGCTACTATCTTGTATCATAGAAGGGTTGTGAAAGATATGGCTGACAAAAAAGTGATTTACGAAGTCAAACATTTGCAAAAGTCTTTCGGGAAGGTAGAAGTCCTGAAGGATATCAATATGAAGATTGAGAATGGGGAAGTGTGCACCATCATCGGGCCGTCCGGGTCTGGGAAGAGTACCTTTCTTCGCTGTCTGAATCTTCTGGAAACACCGACTGGCGGTGAGCTTTGGTTTGAAGGCAAAAAGGTGAACGAAAAGACCGATGTGAAGATGTTGCGCCGTGATGTGGGCATGGTGTTCCAGTCATTCAATCTGTTTCCTATGTTTACAGCCGTAGAAAACGTGATGTACGCGCCGGTACATATTAAAAAACTGCCAAAGGCCCAGGCGAAGGAAGAAGCCATGGAACTGTTGTCTCGCGTAGGTATGGCAGAAAGAGCGGATTATTATCCAGGGGAACTTTCCGGGGGCCAGCAGCAGCGTGTGGCTATCGCTCGTGCGTTGGCTATGAAACCGAAAATGCTCCTTTTTGATGAACCAACCTCCGCATTGGATCCGGAACTGGTTGGCGATGTACTGACCGTCATGAAAGAAGTCGCTTTGGGCGGCATGACCATGGCCGTGGTGACCCACGAAATGCAGTTCGCCAGAAGTGTATCGAACCATGTCATTTTCATGGATAAAGGATACATTGTAGAAGAAGGAAATCCGGAAGACATCTTCACTCATCCGCAGGAAGAAAGAACCCAGACCTTCTTGAAACGCTTGATTCACGCTGATATTTAAGGAGATGGTTTATTATGGATATGGTCATTGATACAGCGATCAAATATAATGACATCTTCATGTCAGGTGTCAAAATTACAATTATTATTTCTATTCTGTCCTGTTTCTTCGGGCTGCTGCTTGGGATTATACTGGCATTTATGAAAATTTCCGGCATCAAGATTCTCCAGGCCATCGCCACGGTGTATGTAGAAATCATCCGTGGTACCCCAGTGCTGGTACAGATTTCTTTGGTATTCTTCGGATTGCCATTCTTAGGCATCCATTTTCCGAGTTTCCAAATCATGGGAGTGGACTTTGAACGACTGTCTGCTGGTGTCTTGGCCCTGATTATTAACTCCGGTGCTTATGAATGTGAAATCGTTCGTTCCGGTATCCAGTCGATTCCGAAAGGACAGCTGGAAGGGGCTATGTCTCTGGGTTTCTCTAAATGGGAATCCATGGTGCGCATCATCATTCCCCAGGCTATTAGAAATATTCTTCCCGTCATCGGCAACGAATTTGTCACTTTGATTAAGGAATCCTCTCAGGTCTCCGTCATCGGTATGGCGGACCTGATGTACACTGCTACCACCATCCAGGGCATCAGCTTCCAGCCATTCCCACCGCTGGTTATCGTCGCTGTGTACTACTTCATCATGACCTTCTTCGTGTCCATGTGCCTCCGCGTACTGGAACGGCATATGAAGGTGAAGAGTGTAAGATAACCTTTAGTAATGCGTAGTGCGAATGGTAGTGCGTAATGCGAAGTGCGTAGTGCGTAATGGTGGAAGGGGCGCATCAAATTAGGAAGCGCCCCAATACCCTTTATATAAAAACGGTATGTATGCTAATTGAAATCAACACTTAGTATACATACCGTTTTTGTTTATACTTTGCGGCGCTTTATGAATTGTGCGCCGCCACCATCATTACGCAC
>DBLC01000079.1:16697-17236 GCA_002297935.1 Dialister sp. UBA734 | reverse complement strand
TGGCAAAATATCAATTTGATGATCTGGTCAAGGCTGCTGGGAATGGGGAAGGCATCTATGACCATATGAAGAAGAAAGAAGTGACCGAGAAGGAAGCCATACAGGAAATATTGTCTTCCTATTTCCGCTTCTCTATCACCGATGGATATTTGGTGGAAAAGGGCGGACAGTTTGACTATGCTTTTGACTTCCAGAAAGGTACTTGGGAACGGTCAGACTGGCGAAGCGGCGTGCCGGTGAAAACTAGCGGAGTGCTTTCACAAGGAGTCATGAATGATTTTGCCAAATCGGTGGCCTTTATTTATGCACTGCCGCAGAAGCAATTTGTCACCAATACCAAATCTTATGAAGTGAATACTGACGCCTATGAAAGAGAAAAATACGGTCCCATCAAACGGCTCACCCGGTGTGAACTTCGGATGGGAGATAAATTCTTCCGCTGGGTAGTGGAAGAAGATGAGGATACTCCTTTTAAAGAGTTGTATGCCGCTTTGGTCAATTTGCGGAAAGCTATAGATTGAGTGAGGAGTTAGGAATGA
>DBLC01000079.1:385-16657 GCA_002297935.1 Dialister sp. UBA734 | reverse complement strand
GGGGCGCACAACTTATAAAGCGCACCAATACCCCGATGTCGTTAAGTTAAGAGTTTGAGTTAGTAGGAATGATTCCGCTGTCGATGAAAGGTTGCTAAGGTTTCTCAGGATTCTCAAGTTTCTCAGGTTCCACGAATGAGATGATAACGCTAGCGTCTATCGGCACATTCGAGGAACCTGAGCAGCTTCAGCAACTTGAGAAACCTGAGTAACCTTTAATTACAAGCGGGATCATGCTTGTTACCTCAAGTTCTTAACTTAACAGCATTGCCTTCCAACACTCCTCACTCCTCATTCCTAACTATAATAAAGAGGTGATCAAGTCAATGTTTGATACCGTTATCTCATTATGCAAAGAGTGGAGTCTGGTCGGAATCTGCATTCGTCTATTTCTGGCGACTTTGGCGGGAATTATTATCGGCATGGACCGGGAGTCGAAGAATAAGGGGGCTGGTATCAAGACCCATGCGTTGGTGTGTATCGGCGCAGCCATGGCAATGATTATCAATGAATATGTGCTTCACACCTATCCGGATTCCAATACGGACCTGACCCGTATCGGGGCCCAGGTGATTAGTGGCATCGGGTTTCTGGGGGTAGGGACCATCATGGTGACTGGGCGAAACGAAGTGAAAGGGCTTACCACCGCCGCTGGCCTTTGGGCATGTGCCGGAATCGGGCTGGCAGCAGGCATTGGTTTTATTGAAGGAACTCTTATTGCCATGGTCTTTGTGATTCTGGTGCTGCGGGTGCTGAATCCTATTGATTTGTACCTCCGCCAGCAGGCGCGAGACTTTGAAGTCTATGTGGAAGTGGAAGATACCAAAGTGATCAAGCAGGTACTTTTGACTCTGCGAAGCCAGCAGGTAGGAATTTCCAATTTCCATACCATTAAAGAGAAATATAATCCATCCCCGGTAGGGATGACCATGAGCCTCACGGTTCCCCATCACGGACAGCGGGCCGAATGTCTTCTGACCTTGCGGCACCTGGAAGGGGTGAATTATGTAGAAGAAATTTGACTCTGAAAGAGTCATTTGGGGCTTTGGTGACTGGTGACTCGTGGCTGGTTATTATGGGGGTGATTCCGGAGGAGACAGTTTCCATTTAGACAGTTAGGCCTCGGGTTATATTTCATGATTTCTGCTACATCAATAGGTATGTATAATAGAAGAGACGGGTTAAAAAAGGTTATGAGGAAAACGATTTTCTCATAACCTTTTTTAACCTTGTCTCTTTTTTTATTGTGATAGATGAGGCGAACCAAGACATAGAGTATAACCTTTACTCTGTTCGTTTCATTCACGCAAGTCTCTACAGAAATTATAGATACAATCTCTTCCCACCTATGATATAATGGGTAAGGTTCTTTTGCATCACAGTTACTTTTGTTGAGGGGGTTGTCAGGATGGCGGCTGGGCCGCGGCGGGTTCGCGTATCGCAAGGGGACCGGAACCTCATATCCGGCAACGATCAACAGCGATCAACAATATTCACAGTAACATGTACCTTTTGTAGCAGTGTTGTTAAGTCATGTGAAATATGGGATGATTTTTTCAGCAACAAAGTTTCTTAGGTTTCTCAGGTGGCTCAAGTTTCTTAGGTTCCTCGAACGAGGTGATAGCGATTAGCGGCTCATTCGAGAAACCTGAGCAACCTTAGCAACTTGAGTAACCTGAGTCGTAAAGGAATCATACCAACTAACGGAAATCCGTAACTTAATCACATTGCCTTTTGTAGGAGGAATAGAGATGGCAACAGACGTTACTATGGAATTCGTGCAAGGCATGCCGAAGGCAGAATTGCATTTGCACATTGAAGGCTCTTTGGAACCAGAACTGAAACTGAAACTGGCCCAGAAGAACCATGTGGATATTGGACAGACCACTATCGAAGAAGTAAGAAAGTCCTATCAGTACGATGATTTGGCTTCCTTCTTGGCTGTATATTATCCGGCTATGAATGTACTGCAGACCGAAGAAGATTTCTATGAACTGGCTATGGCTTACCTCAGAAAAGCCAAGGAAAACAACGTGCGCCACGTAGAAATTTTCTTTGATCCCCAAGCACATACCAGCCGGGGCGTTGCATTTGAAACATTCATCAACGGTCTGTACCGTGCCACCGTGGACGCACGGGCTATGAATATCGATGCCCGTCTCATCATGTGCTTCCTTCGTGACCTTTCCAGAGAATCGGCCAGAAAGACACTGGAAGAATCCCTGCCATATCGGGATAAATTTATCGGCGTGGGCCTTGACTCGGATGAACACAACAATCCACCAATGAAATTCTTCTATCAGTTCGCAGAAGCTACGAAATATGGCCTCAAAACCACTGGCCATGCGGATATCGACCAGAAGGATTCCATCGAACACATCCGTGAACTGCTGGAAGTCATCGGCGTAGACCGCCTGGACCATGGCACCAATATCGTAGAAGACCCGGACCTGGTGGACTTTGTGGTGAAACATAAAATCGGTCTCACTTCCTGCCCGCTGTCCAATTCTTTCGTTCGCCCAGAAATGAAAGGACACGAAATCAAAGAATTGCTGGAAAAAGGCGTCAAGATTTCCATCCATTCCGATGACCCGGCTTACTTCGGTGGCTACATCAGCCGCAACTACTACGAACTGGCTCGTCAGTTTGACCTGACCAAAGAACAGGTGGTACAGCTGGCACGCAACTCGTTTGAAACCAGCTGGATCAGCGAAGAACAGAAAGCCATGTACATTGCAGAACTGGATGAATACGCGAGAACGCATTGAGGCGCTGATGGATAGCGACAGTTGTCTTGCTACACCTTGGCTTTAAAAGGTTATAAGGGTTATACTCTTTGATTTCCGTAGAGTTTAATTTCATGTAAATGGATAGATGCAAGGTTATTAAGGGTTATGTGAAAACCGATTATCTCATAACCTTATTTAACCCGTCTCAGCAGATTAGCTTTCTGATTGACGCAAGAGAAGGTATTGAGTATAACCTTTTGATAATCCCTTACAGGTCAAATGGCTCTTTTGAAATCATCGAATATACCCTGCCAGAAGGGCTAACCTTTACTGGCAAGTGAGCTTTTCAAAGAAATATGTATCAAACAAAATCATAGTTAGGAGTTATTTCATGTCACAGCAAGTTTCCGGTGGAATACTTGAAAGAATATTCCACCTTAAAGAAAATCATACCAATGTAAAAACCGAATGTCTGGCAGGGCTGACCACCTTTGTCTCCATGGCCTACATTCTTTTCGTCAATCCTCAGATTTTAGGAGATGCCGGGATGGATGCGGGGGCTGTCTTTACAGCGACCGCCCTGTCTGCCATCATCGGCTGTCTTCTCATGGGCTTTTTGGCCAATTACCCGATTTCCATTGCACCAGGCTTGGGGGACAATGCATTCTTTACCTACTCCGTAGTTCTCGCCATGGGAATGCCTTGGCAGCAGGCCATGGCAGGGGTCTTTGTGGCGTCTATCCTGTTTACCGTGGTGTCGATTTTCCATATCCGTGAAATCATCATCGATGCCATTCCGCAAGATTTGAAATATGCCATGGCCGCCGGCATTGGTATTTTTATTTCCTTTGTAGGACTGCAGGGCGGCGGTATCGTCATTGCTGATCCGGCTTCTGTACTGTCCATCGGTTCCTTCAAAGTGCCAACCACTTGGCTTACCATTTTCGGTACCATTGTGACCGCGCTTCTGATGGCTAGAAAAATTCCTGGCTCTATTTTCTACGGTATCGTCATTACCGCTGTAGCTGGTCTGGTGACTGGCGTCATTGCACCGCCGGATTCTATTATTTCTATGGCTCCTAGCCTGGCACCTACCTTTGGCGTCGGTGTAGTAGAAATGGCGTCTGTTCTGACCGACCCAACCATGTGGGCTGTGGTTGTGATTTTCTTCCTGGTGGCCTTCTTTGATACCGCCGGTACTCTGATTGGTCTGGCTCAGCAGGCTGGTTTCATGCACAATGGCAAAATGCCTCGCATCGGGAAAGCCCTCATGGCGGACTCTCTTTCCATGCTGGCTGGGGCTGTCATGGGTACCACCCCGACTGCGGCTTATGTAGAAGCTTCTGCCGGGATTGCTATGGGTGCCCGCACCGGTCTCACCGCTGTAGTAGTAGCCATTCTGTTTGGTGTCAGCATGATTTTCTCGCCTCTCTTGGCAGTGGTCACTTCCAATGTCACTGCGCCGGCTCTGATCGTCGTAGGGGTTCTCATGGCTTCTGCACTGAAAGAAATCCATTGGGATGAATTTGAAATCGCCTTGCCATCTTTCTTGGTGGTCATTGGTATGCCTTTGACCTTTAATATTTCCTACGGCATCGCTTTCGGATTTATTTTCTATCCGCTGGTGATGATTGCCGCAGGTCGCAGAAAAGAACTGAATGGCCTCATTTGGCTTATGTTTGTGTTGTTCCTGATTCTGCTCTACACCTTGACTATTCTTAAGTTCTAAGGAGAATTTCTATGCTTACAAGAGAAATGCTTTCTGAATATATCGACGCTGGCGCAGGCCGTATCAAAGCCGACATGGCTATTCTTGGCGGCACTTTGATTAACGTCAATACCAGCGAATACTATAAAGCAGACGTTGCGATTTACAAAGGAAAAATCGTGGCCGTTGATTCTGATATTTCCGACTACCTGGATGAACACACCCAGAAGATTGATGCTACAGGGAAATACTTGGCACCGGGCCTCATTGATTGCCATATCCATGTGGAATGCAGCAAAATGAGCATGACTCGTTTCGCCCAGGCGGTGGTTCCTTGCGGTACCACCAGTATCGTGAGTGGTCTCGATGAATATATTTCCGTCATCGGTGTCGATGGACTCCAGGCGATTTTTAAAGAAATCGACGCTTCCCCTCTGAAAGTCTTCTGGGCACTGCCATACAAGACCCCTTATACCATTCCGAAATCCACCATCGCCTACAACGTGACCGCCAAAGACCATGCGAAGCACCACCAGGATCCACGGTGCTACGGTGTATGGGAACTGGTTCGCGAAGCAGTGATCACCAAAGATCCGGATACCTTGGATGCCATTGTGGAAGCACAGAAATACCATCGCCCGATTTTCGGCTGCAGCCCGCTGACGAAGGGTAAAGCGCTGAACGAATACCTCATGAGCGGCGTCCGTGTGGACCACGAAAGCTATGACCACGAAGAATTTCTGGAAAAAGCCAGAAAAGGGATTCATACCATCATTCGTGAATCGGCAGTCACCAAATTCCTGAAAGAAAACGTCCGCGCCATCACCGAAGGAGCCCCTGGCATGGCTCGTCACACCAGCTTCTGCTCCGATGACGTCCACGCTCGCGGCATCCTGGAACACGGTCACATCGACCATATGGTTCGCTTGGCCATCCAGGCCGGCATTTCTCCTATGGAAGCCATTCAGATGGCTACCATCAATGCCGCCGAAGCCTATGAAATCGATGACCATGTAGGTTCCATCTGCCCGGGTAAAGAAGCGGATATCCTCTTGGTAGACCAGCCAGGCACGTTCCACGTGGAAACTGTTATCAGCAAAGGCGTCTTGGTGACCGAGAACGGAGAAAACCAATACAAGTATAAGGCGCCGGACAGAGACGCTGCCATTCTTCACACCGTGCAGCATGAAAAACTCACTGCCGACGATTTCAAATACCATGTGGACCTGAAAGAAGGCACTGCATTGGTAGAAACCATCAACAGCGTAGGACCTTTCATGAGAAAACGCCGCGACGTGGAACTTACCGTCAAAGACGGCGTGGTTCTGCCTAGTGCTGAAAAAGACGTGGCCCTGGTATCGGTTATTGAACGTTTCGGTATCAATGGAAATATGTCTAAGGGCTTCATTTCCGGTTGGAACTTCCAGAAAGGCGCCATTGCCACTACCGCTGCACCAGATGATAACAATTTGGTCGTAGCGGGAGCCAATTACGAAGACATGGCCTTGGCTGCCAATACCCTGATTGAACAGGGCGGCGGTCAGGTAGTCGTCATCGATGGGGAAGTGGTTTCCTTCCTGCCACTGCCTATCGCAGGCATTGCGTCCGATTTGGAACCGGAAGAATTGGCAAAGAAAGAAATCGAACTGGAAGAAGGGGCCAAAGCCATCGGCAGCCGCCTGCCCGACCCGATTTTCTATCTGTCCTTCCTGCCCATCACCGCCATTCCGGATTTGGCGATCACCGATGGGGGCAACGTAGACTATACCAAACTGTCCTACTTCGACCCGATTCTGGAATTGAAATAATTGTATAGCTGATGGTACGAGAGAAGTCACTTTTGTGGCTTCTCTTTTTCTTTTTAGGGGATTAGGGATAAGTTGCTAGGCCCTAGGGATTTGGGCTTAAGGTTTCTCAGGTTGCTAAGGTGGCTCACGTTCCTTGCATGTGCCGATAGATGCTAGCGTTATCATCTCTTCGTCATTTCGACCGGTCGTATTTGTGTTTAATGACATAGAAGGTATGAAACGGGATGTGTAGGAGAGTGGAGAAATCTCGCAGCACTAGCGGGAAAGGCTTTCTGTATCAAATCGTAACGGTGAGACACCATGATTAAATCATTGTTTCCTTAGGAAAATGCGAATCTAGTCACTAGTCACCAGTCCACCAGTCACCGATGCTATCCATTTTTATCAATAATGAAGTACCAGCGGTATAAATAGTTTCTCCCAAAGAGGGTCACAAAATTACATTCATTTACGATACTAATATTGGAAGGGAGAAAACACTTCCCGGAAATCGAATCAAAGTCTACTTCAGATCCCCATCCTAGGTTCTGGAGAGAAGAAATAGATAGCGAGGAGACGCAGTGATTTCTTTCTTCCCTTTTCCAGGGATTTTGCCCGGGAGAAATCTCTGGAAAAGCAGCAAGACAAACAACAGAAGACAGAAAAGCAAATCTGAAAACAAGGAACTTTTACCCTCTGACGACTAGTTCTGGGCCACCTCTGCGTGAGTAGGACAGTCCCCTTCGGGGGAACCCTGTCTGGAAACGTCATGTTCTCGACCAGGCGCCTGATTCATTGGACAAGAACCCTTCAGAAAAGGAGATGCTGTTCTGTCTTTTTGTAGTGGAAAAGCCACGAAATATCGCTGTATAGGCAATATTTCATGGCTTTTTTTATGGTTTTGTATTACTATTATACATAACATGGGTAAGTAGACTATAAAAGAAAGATGGGAGAAATGATGCAGCAATTTATTGATAATGTGCAGTACACGCTGAAAGAGGATCTCATTCAGAAAATCAAAGCAGGCAACCGCGTTTCCCTTGTGGCTGCTTATTTTTCTATGTATGCCTATCGAGAATTGAAAAAGCAGTTGCAAGGCATAAAAGAGTTTCGGTTTATTTATCAATCACCCACCTTTACGAAAGAAACAACTGAAAAACAGCAGCGAGAATTTTATATTCCAAAGCTACATCGAGAACATAGTTTATATGGCACTGAATATGAAATTAAACTTAGAAATGAAATGACTCAAAAATCTATTGCGCAGGAATGTGGGGAATGGATAGATAAGAAGGCAACATTTCAATCAAATACCACAAAAGAAAACATGCCAGGTTTTCTTGTTATCGATGATTACAAAGGCCACGGTATTGTGTATCAGCCAATCACAGAATTTACTACTGTCGGCTTGGGTTGTGAACGAGGAAATAATAGTTATTTCTGTCCTATGGCTACAGAGGAACCAGAGAATGTACAACGTTTTCTTACCCTCTTTAACCAGATATGGAAAGATAAAGAAAAATTACAAGATGTTACAGAATCTATCATAGAAAATATTTCTAATGCCTACGCAGAAAATTCTCCAGAGCTGATTTATTTCATGGCATTATACAATATTTTCAGTGAATTTTTGGAAGATATATCGGAAGATGTCTTGCCCAATGAAGCGACGGGATTTAAAAATAGCAAAATTTGGAATATGCTGTATGACTTTCAAAAAGATGCTGCTTTAGCGATTATCAATAAGCTGGAAAAATACAACGGTTGCATTTTAGCCGATAGCGTAGGGTTGGGGAAAACGTTTACTGCGTTATCGGTTATCAAGTACTATGAAAATAGAAATAAGACAGTTCTCGTGTTATGCCCTAAAAAACTGGCGGCTAACTGGAACACATATAAAGACAATTATGTCAATAATCCCATTGCATCCGATCGTCTCAACTATGACGTGCTATATCATACAGATTTATCGAGAACGAAGGGACAATCTAATGGATTAGACCTGAGCCGTCTCAACTGGGGCAATTACGACTTGGTTGTCATTGATGAATCACACAATTTCCGAAATGGGGGACAGTGGAGCGGAGAAGGTGACAAAGAAAATCGCTATGCCAAACTGATGAAAAAAGTCATCCAAAGCGGCGTCAAGACGAAAGTACTGATGCTTTCCGCCACTCCTGTGAATAATCGTTTTACTGATTTAAAGAACCAATTACAACTGGCCTATGAAGGAAATACAGAAGAAATCGACCAGAAACTAAATACCAAGAAATCTATTGATGATATTTTTCGTTCTGCCCAAAGGGTATACAATCGATGGTCTCAACAACCAGCAGAGCAGAGGACGACCCAGGCACTTTTGAATGAACTGGATTTTGATTTTTTTGAACTGTTGGATAGTGTGACTATTGCTCGCTCCAGAAACCATATACGGAAATACTACGATATGGAAAAAATTGGTGTGTTTCCCCATCGTCGAAAGCCTGTATCCCTTCAAGTGGGGCTGACCGATTTGCCCGGAGCCATCACCTATGATGAAATCTATCAAAAACTGACAGAGCTTAATCTTGCTATTTACATTCCTTCCAACTATATCCAGCCATCCAAGCGATATAAGTACGAAACCGACCAAGAAGGGGGAAGGAAAGGGCTTACCCAAGTGGGGCGTGAATTTGGGATTCAGCGCCTCATGAGTATCAATTTACTGAAACGCCTAGAAAGTTCTGTCTATTCGTTCTCCAAAACATTGGAAAAAGTGGAAGGATATATCAAAGCTGTACGAAAACAAATTGCGGAGTACAAAGTCTATAAAGCATCTCATATGACAGTGTTATCTGTGGCGGAAACAAATCTAGCAACGGAATTACAAGAGGAAGACATCGACTTCTTTGTAGGAAGAAAAGTACCAGTGGCACTTTCGGATATGGACTACCTGACATGGGATTCTTTATTGGCATCGGATGAAAAGATACTAGACGAATTGCATCAACGAGTCAGTGAGATTAGACCGGCCAGTGATAAGAAATTACAAACATTGATTCATGAAATTTCTGATAAAATCCATCATCCTATGAATCCAGGAAATCGAAAAGTCCTGATTTTTTCAGCCTTTTCAGACACCGCATCCTATATCTATCAAGCGATAGCCAGTTACTTCAAAGTTCATGATGGAGTGGAGTCGGCTTTGATTGTGGGAGATGATCATGGAAAAACGACGATTCCTAAGATAGCTCCGGATTTCAATACCATATTGACCTTATTTTCCCCTATTTCCAAAGATAAACAAACCTTGTGTCCCAATATATCACAAACCATTGATATTCTTGTGGCTACCGATTGCATCTCCGAAGGGCAAAACTTGCAAGATTGCGATTGTGTGATCAATTATGATATCCACTGGAATCCGGTCCGGCTGATTCAGCGCTTTGGGCGAGTGGACCGTATTGGCAGCCGAAACAAAGAAATCCAGATGGTGAACTTCTGGCCTGATGTATCGCTGGATGAATATATCCAGCTAAAAGCCCGTGTGGAATCAAAGATGAAAATTTCCATCATGACAGCTACAGGCGATGACAATCCGCTCACCCCAGAAGAAAATGGAGATTTGCAATATAGAAAAGAACAACTGAAACGCCTCAAAGATGAAGTGGTGGATATGGAAGACATGGGGTCGGGGATTTCCATCATGGATTTGGGACTCAATGAATTTCGGATGGACCTTCTGGAATATGTGAAGCACCATAAGGAAATAGAGAATCTACCTCATGGACTTCATGCGGTCGTTCCAGCCGAAGAGGGCCTGCCACCGGGTGCTTTCTTTGTACTAAGAAATATCAATAATAGTGTGAACATCGACCATAGAAATCGGATTCATCCCTTTTACATGGTTTATGTCGGAAATGATGGAGACATCCTCTGTGATTACTTGAATCCCAAAGAATTGCTGGATACCCTGCGGAAACTATGCAAAGGAAAGACGAAGCCTATCAAGGAATTGTATCATGCCTTCAATGAAGAAACACAAAATGGGAAGCATATGGAAAAACAGTCTGCTTTGCTGAGTACGGCCATTGATTCTATCATTCACGTGAAAGAAGAAAGTGACATTGACAGCCTGTTTTCTGGAGGTGGTACTTCTGCCTTACTATCCGAGGTAGCAGGACTGGACGATTTCGAACTCATTTGCTTCCTTGTGATTCGTTAATTCCTTAGTATGACTCGTTAGCTCATTAGAATAAAGGAGATTTTCATGCTGGTATTGCCAGATACAACCCATTTCGGGAAAGTAATTCCGAAGAAGAAATTCTATGAATATGGCTCTGTCACTCCCTCATTGAAACGACTTTTTATCGATGGAGTAGAGCAGATTCGCTGGTCCTATAAAATAGCTCCTTCTACGATGAACATTGCAGAAGGGAAAGATGTCACAGAGATAGAAATACTAGAACTGTGGATGAAAGAATTAGTAGCTCCGGCGGAACTTCTGAAAATTATTGACCAAACCATTCCCTATCATATTCTCTTTTTACTTCACTGGGAAGGAGAAGTGCAGGCTTGGATGGCCTATAAGTCCGTGACGAATCAATCGGTGCAAGTGAAACGATATTTCCATACTGACTGGATGGAGGAAGATGACCTCTCCCTTCGGGTGGAAGGACTTTCTACAGATGCCATATATGAAAATTGGGTGCGACAGATTGCCGGCGGAGAACTGGCAAAAGATACGGACCATTCCTTGGAAAAATCTATTGCTATAGAAAGTGAGCGACAGCAACTCAAGAAGGAAATGGATAAACTGAAAAAGAAGGTAAGAAAAGAGAAGCAGTACAATCGGCAAGTGGAACTGCGTGAACAATATATGAAAATCAAAAAACAATGGGAGGCTTTATAAATGAATAAAATGAAAATGGAAACCTCTGATGGCACAGCGGAAAATATCAAGAAACTGTTGAAACTTTTTCCTGAATGTGCCACTGAGGTTGACAAAAATGGGGGGGTAACCCAAGGCATTAATTTCAAAATTCTGAAGCAACTTCTCTCGCCTGATGTAGTTGATGGGGGAGAAGCCTATGAATTTAACTGGGTGGGAAAGAAAAAAGCCATCGTAGAAGCCAATAAACCCATCCGGAAAACGTTGCGTCCTTGCAAAGAGAAAAGTAAGAATTGGGATACTACGGAAAATATCTATATCGAAGGGGACAATCTGGAAGCACTGAAACTATTGCAGGAATCTTACTTGGGAAAGATTGATGTTCTTTATGTTGATCCACCATATAATACAGGGAAAAATCTGATATATAAAAATAATTTTTTTCAAACAGAAGATGCTTTTTTTGAAGAACAAAATCTTTTTAATGAATATGGACAAAATTTAGTTTTAAATGCTAAAAGTAATGGAAGATTTCATAGTGATTGGTGTAGTATGATTTATTCTCGTTTACTTGTAGCAAGTAATTTTTTAAATGATAGTGGAATAATAGTTTTGACTATTGATGATAATGAAATTGCAAATGTAACTGAAATAATGAATGAAGTTTTTGGAGAGGAAAACCACTTAGCTACCATTATTATAAAAAATAATCCATCAGGAAGATCAACTGTAACAGGAGCGTCAATAGCACATGAGTATGCACTATTTTATGGTAAATCTAATGTGGCAAAATTAGGCAGATTACCAAGAAATGATAAACAATTAGCAAGATATAAAGAAAATGATGAATATGGCAGTTTTGAGTGGGTGAATTTTAGAAAGCATGGTGGATACAAAGAAGATGCACCATCTATGTTTTACCCTATTTTTATAAAAAAGGATGGAACTGGGTTTCGTATTCCACGGTTGGAATGGGATGACGAAAAGAGAGAATATCATTGCTTAGATATAGTGCACAATGATGAAACAGTAGTGTATCCTGTGGATGAAACAGGGAGAGAACGGCGTTGGAAATGGGGATTAGACCGAGCAAGAAAAGAGTATGGGGAAATGTGCATTCGTCTTGATAAAGATAAGAGATGGGCAGTATATATAAAATCAAGAATGAAAGATGAAGGAATGTTACCTTTGACAGTTTGGGATGATAAGAAATATTCATCTACTGAGTATGGTAATAATTTAGTTGTTTCATTAATGGGGAAAAAGTATTTTGACTATCCTAAATCTATATATGCAGTAGAAGATTGTATTAGGATTGCATGTGAAAAGGATAATGCAACGGTTTTAGATTTCTTCTCTGGCTCTGCGACAACGGCTCATGCAGTAATGAATTTGAATAGTGTGGGTGCAGGAACAAGGAAATTTATTTTAGTACAGTTACCGGAATTATGTGATATAAAAAGTGATGCATATAAAGATGGCTATAAAACGATTTGTGATATTGGTGAAGAACGGATTCGTCTGGCTGGAGAAAAAATCAAAGAGAAAGAGCCTTTGACCACCCCGGATTTGGACGTGGGATTCCGGGTCTTCAAAGTGGATGAGTCCAATATGAAGGATATCTACTATGCGGCAGAGGATTTCACCCAAGCCTCTCTTTCGGATATGGCGTCCAATATCAAAGAGGACCGGAGCGGCCTCGATTTACTCTTTGGTTGTATCGTCGATTGGGGATTGCCACTTTCCAAGAAGTATACCAGTGAAGTCATAGATGGCTGCACGGTTCATAACTATGGAGATGGGGATTTACTGGCTTGCTTTGATGAGAATATTCCAGAATCGGTGATCTACGGTATGGCAAGAAAACAGCCGCTGCGTGTGGTTTTCCGAGATTTTTGTTTCCCAGATAGTCCAGCGAAAATCAATGTGACGGAAATTTTTAAATTGCTTTCGCCAGATACTACCATCAAGGTTATATAAGGAGGCTGCTATGCGATTCATTTACAAAGAGCAGTCATTCCAGACCGAAGCCGCCCAGGCGGTATGTGATGTATTTGCAGGACAGACCAGAGCCACTGGGGATGATGGCTTATACTTGATTGACCAAGGAGAATTGTATCAGACTGTCTTGGGAGAGGGTTTTGATGCAGAGACGAAAGGATGGCGCAATGTCCCTATTTCTCCATCTCTCACCGGTGAGATGATTCTCCGTCATATCCAAGATATCCAGAAAAAATATCTCATCGAACCATCCACCTCTTTGCATGGAAAATACAATTTGACCGTAGAAATGGAAACCGGCACAGGAAAGACTTTTACCTATACGAAGACCATGTTTGAACTAAACAAGCGGTATGGTTGGAGCAAGTTCATCGTGGTAGTGCCAAGCATTGCTATTCGCGAAGGAGTGTATAAATCTTTCCAAAGTACCCAAGATTATTTTGCGGATATGTATGGCAAAAAACTTCGTTTCTTCATTTATAATTCTTCCCAACTTTCCAAGATTCAGGATTTTGCCAATGGGCATGATATCCATGTGATGATCATCAATGCCCAGGCTTTCAATGCGAAAGGGAAAGATGCCCGTCGTATTTACATGGAGCTGGATGAATTTCAAAGTCGGAAACCTATCGATGTGATTGCAGCGACCCATCCGATTGTCATCATTGATGAACCACAGTCCGTGGAAGGAAAGCAGACAAAAGAACGATTGAAAGATTTCCATCCGCTTTTTACACTACGCTACTCCGCGACTCCGAAAGAACGGTACAATTTGATTTATCGCTTGGATGCCCTAGATGCGTACAACCGGAAAATCGTGAAGAAGATTTCTGTGAAGGGGATTTCTGCTACGGGCAGTACGGCCACCGAAAGTTATGTATATGTGGAGAGCATCAATCTATCGAAAGACAATCCCACGGCCACTATTTCTTTCGATGTGAAAATGAAAAATGGAGTCAAGAAGAAAAGTCGTATCATTCATTATGGAGATAACCTGTATGAGTACTCAGGAGAGTTGGAGGAATATAAGAATAATTTTATCGTCAAATCCATTGATGGCAGAGACAATACGGTAGAATTTCTCAATGGATTGAAGCTGACCGTGGGAGAAGTACATGGCACTATCAGTGAAAAAGAACTCCGGCGGCTCCAAATCCGAGAAACCATCCTGTCTCACCTAGAACGGGAACGGCAGCTCTATCGAGAAGGGATCAAAGTGCTTTCCCTTTTCTTCATTGATGAAGTGTCCCATTATCGGAAATATGATGAAAGTGGACAGCCGGTGAATGGAGAATTTGCGGAACTATTTGAAGAAGAATACAAAGATATCTTGGACCATTACCAGGGGACACTGGACCCATCAGATCGGGCTTATGAAAAATATTTGTATAGCATCCCCGTAGAACAAACCCATACGGGCTATTTCTCCATCGATAAGAAGGGAAAGCTCGTCAACGGTAAAGTCAATAAAAAAGAAAAAACATCCGATGATGTGGATGCCTATGACCTCATTATGAAAGACAAGGAACGACTTCTTTCTTTTGCGGAACCAGTGCGATTCATTTTCTCCCATTCGGCCCTTCGAGAAGGGTGGGATAATCCGAATGTTTTCCAAATCTGCACTTTGAAGAACAGCAGCAGCGAAACACGAAAACGACAAGAAGTGGGCCGCGGTATGCGTCTCTGCGTCGACCAGGATGGCAATCGTATGGATGCAGAGCGAGTCGGCGAGGAACGGGTGCAGGATATCAATACACTCACTGTCATCGCCAGTGAAAGCTATGAATCCTTTGCTAAAGGACTTCAAAGTGAAATGGCGGAAGCGGTCAGTGATAGACCACAGGAAATTACTGTCGATTTCTTTGAAAATAAAAAAATTACGAAGTCCGATGGTACGATCTATGTCATTGATCATCATGCAGCTGGAGCTATTTATCGTCGAATGCTCCGTGAAAATTATATTGATGATGATGGTCATTTGACGGATGAGTATTATCAAGCGAAGGAAAATCATACGGTACAAATGCCAGAAATATTGGTGGGAGAAGCAGATGCATTAATAAAACTATTGGATACGGTCTATAGTTCGAATGCAAATAAACCGGAAAATGCCAGACAGAACAATATCACCGTCAAAGTACAGTCCGATAAATTGGAGCAAAAGGAGTTTAAGACCCTGTGGAACCAGATTCATGAAAAGACGGTTTATAAGGTGTCTTTTGATAGTAAGCAGCTTGTGGATAACGCAGTAGCTGCTTTGGACAAATTCCTTAACGTTCCGGCGGTGCGCTATGTGGTGAGCCAAGGGGAGATGGAGAAGATTGATTCCAAAGATAGTCTTTTATCCGGCACGGCTTTTCGAGAAGTGCAGAATCATAGCAGTCACGAAATTGAGCTGGCTGCCAGTCGGGATATCAAGTATGACTTGGTAGGGAAATTGGTGAGTGAGACAGGCCTGACTCGGCGTGATATGATTTCTATTTTACAGGGAATCAGCAAAACGACTTTTGCTATGTTCAAGAATAATCCGGAGGCTTTCATCATTCGGGCAGCACAGATCATCAATGAGCAGAAGGCCAATGAAGTGATTGATCATATCACCTATCGTGCACTGGAAGATAGTTATAGCACGGATATTTTCTTTGAAGGAGAAAAGCGAGGCCGTCTGGATATAGATGCTTTCCGGGCAAAGAAGAGCTTGTATAGCCATGTGGTCTACGATTCAGATAACGAGAAGAAATTTGCGGAGAAATTGGATACCAGTCAGGAAGTGGCGGTCTATGTCAAACTGCCTAGCGGATTCTTTATTTCTACACCAGTAGGGAAGTATAACCCCGATTGGGCCATTGCCTTTCATGATGGGGAAGTGAAACACATTTACTTCGTGGCAGAAACGAAGGGAAATGTTTCCTCTATGGAGCTTAGAAAGATAGAAGATGCAAAAATCAAGTGTGCAACGGAGCATTTCAAAGCCATCAGTAATGATCAGGTGACCTATAGCGTGGTAGATAGCTATCAGGATTTAATGGAAAAAGTGATGAAATAAGATGTTGTCGTAATATGATGGTGCCATGAAGGCATACAGGTTATTATTGTGGTAATTCCTATTGTTTAAGGAAACACTGATTTAATCATGGTTTGAAATTATTCTTGAATTTTTATTCAAAGCGAGGA
>DBLC01000079.1:0-365 GCA_002297935.1 Dialister sp. UBA734 | reverse complement strand
CGATGCTTTGGATAAAAATTCATATGATTTCAAACTCTTTGATTAAATCAGCGTTTCCTTAATATAGTGTCTGCTTGTTAATTCACTTTATCAATAGTAAGGAACTGGCTTAGCGATTGTTGCTGGCTACATACAAAAAGGATTACGAAAGTAGAATTATTGCTTTTGTAATCCTTTTTTGTTTGGTAGGCAGTAAGCAGTAAATAGTTAACTGTTAACTGCTTACTTATTTCAACCACGACAAAAACACGGATGAAAATCCGTGTGGAATTGCCAGGGAGAGGTCACCATGAATACGGCGTGGGCGCATGCCAGATGGGAAGATTTGTGAAATCAGATCGCTCTGTTTCTCTCTGCCCAAGGGC
>DBLC01000139.1 GCA_002297935.1 Dialister sp. UBA734 | reverse complement strand
GCCCCAATACCCCTTTTATATAGTGGTTGGTCATTCACTTTTTTGAAAAATTAGTGTTGAATAAGCGGTAAATCACGTGCCCCCTTGGAGAAGGGGGAATATAAGGGGGATAGACGCTTCTGGCGGTATGAAACACATTGTACGTTTGTTGAACAATGGTCTATCATTCCATAGTACCAATTGTGTTCCCTTGGGCAACTCTATCCCTGGCTTCGCCGCGCCCTTCTGCAAGAGACAACACGCTAGTACAGAATCCTAATCCCTAGGGCCTAGCTACTAATCCCTTACCAGTCACCAGTCACTCAAAACATCAGATCAAATGGCTCGCGCCCTGCAGTCGCCGTTCTGCTTCGGAGACCAGGTCTTCTACGATTTCTTGTACTGGCTGTACTTTGGTCAGGTGGGTGAGGGACATACCGGCCAGGACGAAGCCGTTTTCGGTGTCGCCGTCAATGACGGCTTTCCGGTTGGTGCCTGCAGCGAGGGCGGTCAGTTCGGACTGCGGGGCACCGCTGTATTCTAGTTTCAGGTATTTCTCAGAGAACGGATTTCTAAGGCCGCGGACAGTATCTCTGGTGGTGAAGCCGGTCACTACGGAATCCGTATCCTGTGCGTCGATGATGGCCTGTTTGGCGTTGGGGTGAAGTTTGCATTCTTTAGCCAGTAGGAAACGGGTACCCATCTGGACACCAGAAGCCCCCATGATAAGAGCGGCGGCGATGCCACGACCATCTACGATACCGCCAGCGGCTACCACTGGGATTTCAATTTCTGGAAGCACATTTTCCAAGAGAGCCATGAGGGTGATTTTCCCATCATGCCCGCCGGCTTCCATGCCTTCTACCACCAATGCATCGGCACCGGCTTCCTGCACGCGATGCGCCAGTTTCACGTTTGGCACCACGGGGATACATTTCACCCCAGCGTGATGGAATGGTTCAAAGTAGGGCACCGGATTGCCAGCTCCGATGGTAACGAAAGGAACTTTTTCATCGCAAATGAGCTGGGCCACGTCATCTTTGTTGTGCATCTGCAGCATCAGGTTCACGCCGAATGTTTTACCCGGTCCCAAAATATCTTTGGCTTGCCGGATGTGGTCACGGATCTCATCGACGGTGAATCCGCCAGAACCGATGACACCGGCGCAGCCGGCGTGGTTCATAGCCGCCGCCAGGACGCCGTCAGAAATATAAGCCATGCCTCCTTGGATAATCGGGTAGTCAATGGAAAGTAATTTGGTTAATGGAGTATGCCAGGACATAATAAAACCTCCTTATTTGGAAATGCGTAATGCGTAGTGCGTGGTGCGTAATGGTGGCGGCGAGCGCATCGAATTGCTCTTATACCAATCGTAGTACTTATAGCACAAAACTCGTTTCTATAGGCTCGCCGATGATATATGCTTTTTTATAGAATGGTTTTATTCTATAAAAGGGGCATTGGGGCGCTTCCAAATTTTGTGTGCCCCTTCCGCCATTACGCACTTCGCACTACGCATTACGCACTGTTTTATGTCTTTATTATATCCACCTATAAGTAACCTGGTAAGGGAGAAAATTCTAAATTATTTCAAAAAGTCATAACAAATAGGATATGCATGAGTTTTTTGCAAGTTGCGTATTGAGGATTGGTGTTAGTTGCTGTGATTTCGCTAGAGGAAACAGGTTCAAAAGGTTCAAAGGGTTCTAAAGGTTCTAAGGGTTCTCGAACGTGCTGATTGACGCTAAGTGAATTGGCATAATTTGATAGAACCTATAGAGTACACAGTGAACTCCAATTTCTCGGTTTATCCCAATGAGATGATTTCGCTTGTGTCAATTGGCACATTCAAGAACCTTCAGAACCCTCAGAACCTTGAGCAACCTGAGAAACTTGAGAAACCTGAGCAACCTGTCAGCTCTATCGGATTCCTGTCATATGCTGCAATCTTTTTACAAGCATCACAATGAGTATCCAACTTATTCAAATAAGTATACCTTTATTAATAAAATTCATCTGAGTTGTTGTAGTATTAATAACTCCGTGATATACTGTAAAAGTAGAGTTTTGCCTGATTCTATTCATTTCTAATGATGCACCGTTGGTGTTTCCCTAGAAATGAAAATCTTTGTGTCGGTGACTTGTGGACTGGTGACTCGTGACTGGGAGAATTTTTTTCTAGTTACTAGTTACGTGTCTACTAGTTACTCACCTAGTGATTGGAAGTGAGCGAAGTGGAAGAGGATTCTTTGCTGATGCTTTTGGCACCCGAAATGTTGACAGAGGCGCAGGAGCGGTATGAAATCTTACGGGAAATTCATGCCAATAGCCCGGTGGGTCGACATCTTCTGATTGTACAGACGAAACTCTCGGAAAACACGATTCGCCGCCATGTGGAATATATGCAGCGAATGGGTTTGCTGGCCGTAAGGCCCAAAGGCATGGTGCTCACCGCTAAGGGGAGTTCTCTTTTGGCTCCGCTGGCCCAGTATTTCCAAAAAAGTTCTTCCTTGTCGGACATGGAGCAGAAGCTCCGGCGGTATCTGTCTATGGAGCAGGTGGTTGTGCTTCGGGGCGATGCTGACGAGTCCAGTCAGGTGAAGAAGAATATTTCCCAAGAAACGGCTTGGCGGCTTCTGGGGCTTCTGAAAGATGGCGATGTGGTAGCCGTCGGTGGCGGGCAGATCATGGCCGGCGTGGCGGATTCCATGCCGGAACTGCACATGCCGCTGGATGTGCTTCCCGCTTGTGGTGGCTTGGGGCGAAAGGTAGAATACTTACCCAATGTGGTCGCGGCTCGGTTGGCCGAAAAGGTGGGTGGCAATTACCATATCATTCACGTGCCGGAAGGATTATCACCGGAACTGTATCAGCAGGTGAAACGAGCCTTGCCGCAAGCGAAAGTGATGGACGAGCTATTTCCTAAGGTACAAATTTTGGTGACTGGCATCAATGATTTCTCCGACATGACCAACTGGCAAGAATTTCCCGCCGACGTGAAAGAACGGCTGGAGCGAGACCATGCGGTGGGCGAAGGGCTGGGCATTTTCTCCGATATCCACGGGAAGGTGCTATATCGGTTGTACAATGCAGGAATCACCAAGGAGGATATTCCTTCCATTCCTCACGTATTCATCGCGGCCGGAGGCAAGAGCAAAGGCAAGGCCATCCTAGCCATGGCAAGAACCGGCCTGCGGGGCACGCTCATTACCGATGAAGGAGCGGCGAAGGAAATACTTAATAATAGTTATTAGACCGCTGTTTCTGATGTAGTGCGTAGTGAGTAGTGCGGAGTGCGTAGTGGCGGAAGGGGCGCACAACTTATAAAGCGCCGCTAATATATAAGGTTATTGTTCTATGAAATACATCTTTCTAACAAATTTACTTGAC
>DBLC01000166.1 GCA_002297935.1 Dialister sp. UBA734 | reverse complement strand
ATGATAAGCACAATGATCCCGCTAGCATCTATTGGCACATGCGAGGAACCTGAGCAGCCTCAGCAACTTGAGAGACCTGAGTAACCTTTAATCACAAGCGGAATCATGCTTATTGCCGCAAATTCTTAACTTAACAGCATTGCCTGGGGATTGGGGTTCTGTAGCGATGGCATGGCTAATGAAACATGGTGGTGTACCGGATAATAAAAGGTTCTCATGCTGAGAAAATCGTCAGATTTCTAATAGTACGAGAACCCTAAGAATCTTTAACCTCATAAGAAAAATCATCACAAATATTTCCTAACTTCCCTGCATTTCCCTTTTCCTGCTTGACAATAAAAAATAAAAATTTTAGAATTAAATAGGTGCTGAAGAACCATGCGAATACTCCTTGAATGGATGAATTCTTATGTATAGATTGAGGATTTCATTTTTATGATAAATGATTTGCCTTGACGCTCCTTTAGGGTGACACCGGAAGGAGCTTTTCTTATAAGAAAAAGTATTTCCTTTTGTGGAATATCATGAATGGCTTCGGCCTGCACTGATTCCGGGATTTCCGGAAAACTATGTATCATTATTCGATGAAATAGAAATTGGAAAGAGAGAGGTGAAGTAGGTGACACTGGATGAAGTATTACTGTATGTCATTGTGTGTGGCATCGTAGCAGCAGTGATTGGTGCTGGCGTGGGCTATCTTCTTCGGAAGAGAATCGCTGAAGCACGGATTGGCTCGGCAGAGGAAAAGGCCAATCAGATTGCGGCGGATGCCCAGAAAATGCTTGATTCTGCATCTCGCGAAGCAGAAACTTTGAAGAAAGAAACCCTGGTACAGACCCGCGAAGAAATTCATAAACTGCGGGAAGATGTAGAACAGGAAAACAAACAGCGCAGAGATGAACTGCAGAAGTATGAACAGCGTCTGGTACAGAAGGAAAGCAATCTGGACTGGAGAAGTGGCAACCTGGAACAGAGAGAATCCCAGCTGGACAAAAAAGAAAATCAGGTGAAAGCCCAGAAAGAAAAGTTGGACTCCCTGTATCAGTCCCAGCAGGCGAAACTGGAAGAAATTTCTCAGCTGTCTCGGGAACAGGCGAAAGATATGATTCTGCAGCGGGTAGATGACGAACTGACCCACGAAAAGGCCGTTCGTATTCGCGACGCCGTAGAAGAAGCCAAAACCACAGCGGATACCAAGGCAAGAGAAATCATTGCCGCTGCTATCCAGCGAAATGCAGCTGACACGGTATCTGAAACCACTGTTTCTGTAGTGGCACTGCCAAATGAAGAAATGAAAGGCCGTATCATTGGTCGTGAAGGTAGAAATATTCGGGCTATTGAAACCTTGACTGGGGTGGATCTCATCATCGATGATACACCAGAAGCAGTCATCTTGTCCTGCTTTGATCCGATTCGCCGTGAAATCGCCAGACTGGCACTGGAAAGTCTGGTCAAAGATGGACGTATCCATCCGGCACGGATTGAAGAAGTGGTGGCAAAGACGAAAAAAGATGTGGACAAAGCCATCCGCGAAGCCGGCGAAGCGGCTGTCATGGAATGTGGCATCCGCGGGATGAATCCGGAACTGGTGAAAATCCTGGGCCGTTTGAAATACCGTACCAGCTACGGACAGAACGTGCTGCAGCATTGTATTGATACATCCTATTTCTCCGGCATTCTGGCGGCAGAAGTGGGAGCTGACGTAGAACTGGCTAGAAGAGCCGGCCTGCTTCATGATATCGGTAAAGCCGTAGATCGTGAACAGGAAGGCACCCATGTGGAACTGGGCGTAGAATTGGCACAGAAATACCATGAATCGCCACAGGTTATCAATGCCATTGCATCCCATCATGGCGATACAGAAGCCACCTGTGTGGAATCTGTCCTGGTAGCGGCAGCCGATGCGATTTCTGCGGCTCGTCCAGGAGCTCGTCGTGAAACACTGGAAAACTACATCAAGAGATTGACCAAGTTGGAAGATATTGCCAAATCCTTCCCCGGCGTGGCTAGCTGCTATGCGATCCAGGCCGGCCGTGAACTGCGTGTCATCGTGAAACCGGAAAAAGTCAATGAAGACCAGGCTGTCATCCTGGCCCATGACATTTCCCAGAGAATCGAAAAAGAACTGCAGTATCCGGGACAGGTTAAAGTGGTTGTGATTCGTGAAACAAGAGCCACCGATTTTGCGAAATAATACTAGGTGACTGGTAGACTGGTGACTAGTGACTGGGGGAAACCCTGGTTGCTAGTCACTTTTTTATTTCTGTGGACGTATGAGAAATCATGCGTCTTTTTTGTTAATAGTTTACAGTTGACGGTTAACAGTTAACTGTGAACCGTCAACCGTGAACCTACTTGCCAAGTGTGCTATAATTAAACAATCCTTATAAATCAGTGATGGATAGACTGGTAGATGGATATTTCCAGTCACCAGTCCACCAGTCACTAGTTACCAAGTAACAAATGAGGTAATCACTATGGATAGAGAAGACTTAGATAAACAGCTGAAAGAACATGGAGAAGCCATGGGAAAAGAAATTAGTGGTTCCAAGAAAGGGCGCATGAAACTGATGGCCCTGGCTTTGGCCCTGTTGGTTGCCGGCGGGGCCGGCGGCTGTTTCTTTGGAAGCGGGTTGCCTTCTATCAATAAAGGAACCCAGGCAGGTTCTTCTTATCAGGTGCCACAAGGGGCGGATAAGAAACTGCAGGATTTGCCGGCCATTAGAAATACGGCGATCGTGCAGGCCGTGAAAGAAGTGGGGCCGGCGGTGGTAGGGATTACCACCAAAGTGTATGACCGAGACATGTTCAACCGCCGCGTCGAAGTGGGGCAGAGCGTCGGTTCTGGCGTGCTATTTGATAAAAAAGGATACATTGTAACCAACAACCACGTAGTATCCGGCAGCAAAGAAGTGAACGTTTCCCTTTCCAGTGGGAAAACCGTTTCCGGTACGGTGGTTGGCACCGATCCATCTACCGATTTGGCGGTAGTAAAAATTGAAGGCAGCGATGATTTGCCAGTGGCTACGTTGGGTGACTCCGATGGATTGCAGGTGGGAGAAACCGCCATTGCGATCGGGAATCCTTTGGGATTGGAATTCCAGGGCACCGTCACCGTAGGCGTTATCAGTGCGCTCAACCGCAGCCTTGATGATATCGACCAGCGTTTCAAACTGATTCAGACCGATGCGGCCATCAATCCAGGAAACTCTGGCGGTGCTTTGGTTACTGCCGATGGCAAAGTGGTGGGCATCAATAGTGCCAAAATTGCCAAAGAAGGCGTAGAAGGCATGGGATTTGCCATCCCGATCAATCAGGCCAAAGGCATTATCCAGCAGCTCATCGATAACGGCAAAGTCACCAGAGCCTACTTGGGCGTCTATGCAGCCGATAAAGACATTGCCCAGCGCTATGGCTATGAATGGAAACACGACAAAGGCGTCTTGGTCATGAAAGTGGCCGCAAGAAGCCCGATTAGCCTGACCGATATCCAGCCAGGAGACTATATCCTTTCCATCGATGGTAAAGAATGCAATACCATGAAAGAAATGCGAGAAATCCTGGATACCCATAAACCGGGCGATAAGATTTCCCTTACCTATGAACATAACGGACGGGAAGCTAAGACGGACGTACTTTTGGCGGTAGCTCCTGATTCTGATAAATAGTGCGGCATGAAGTAGAGTCTAAAGAAATGATTCCGTTTGTTGTTATAAGGTTCTGAAGGTTCTTAGGGTTCTAAGGTCTCTCGATTGTGCCAATAGACGCAAGCGGTATTATCTCATTCGGGTAACCTGAGAACCGTCAGAACCTCGTATAATAGGTTT
>DBLC01000069.1:5577-5812 GCA_002297935.1 Dialister sp. UBA734 | reverse complement strand
CAACTTATAAAGCGCCCCAATATTTTTTTATAAGAATAATTTCAATGTAACGGCTGGTGCAAAGGTTACAAGGGTTATGGAAATCCTGTAGCCTCACTGGCCTTTTTTAGTGGAAAATAGGGTTCTTAAGGTTTTGTCGTTCCTCGAATGAGATGAATACGCTTCTGTTTCCTGTCAAACTAAAAAAGCGTGGAATTTGTAATTTACATTTTATATAAAAAGGGGCATTGGGGCG
>DBLC01000069.1:0-5567 GCA_002297935.1 Dialister sp. UBA734 | reverse complement strand
GCGCCCCTTCCACCACTACGCACTTCGCACTACTCATTACGCACTTTACTCGCCAAACGAATCAATGATTAGTTACCAGTCACCAGTCACCGAATTTCCCCAAATCCCCCTTGACATTCTATCTTCTGAATGCTATTCTAATATCGTAAGTTAGCACTCGAAAATGGTGAGTGCTAATAAATAGGGTGATACATATGGCACGAAAAATCAATCGATATGACGACATCCCGTGCGGTGTCAATGAACTGAATGAAAGAAAACGGAAAATTCTTTGGGCTGTGGTGCAGGATTATGCCGATACAGCCGAACCGGTAGGCTCTCGTACCATTGCCAAAAAGTATGATTTGGGCGTATCCAGTGCGACCATCCGCAATGAAATGCAGGATTTGGAAGATGAAGGGTATTTGGAACAGCCCCATACCTCAGCAGGTCGCGTTCCATCCATCAAAGGATATCGCTTCTATGTAGATTGGCTCATGCAGCCAGTGCCTATTTCTAATGATGAAAAAACGATGATTGACCATATGCTGATGGATCATGTCAGCAAGGTGGATGAGATTTTTAGAAATATGGCAAAAGCGGTAGCGGCTTTGACCCATACGTTGTCAGTGGCTGCTTCAGCGGAAAATCAGAAGCGATTCAATTACATCCGTTTCCTACCGCTAGCAGACAACAGAGCCATCTTGCTGGTGGTGACCGACCAGGGCGATGTGTCCAATGCGGTAATCACCATTCCCCAGGGTTCGTCCTTTGATGAGATGCAGCTCTTGGCGGATAAGCTCAATCATTTCCTGCACGGCCGAAACATTGACGGCTTGAATGAAGAATTGATTCTTTCCTTCCAAAAGGAAATAGAAAAAGATTTGTCGCCGTACATGCATATTTTCCAGGCGCTGCAAAAAGCACTGACGCCGCAGACGGAAGTATATTCCGGTGGGGCATCCCAGTTGATCGAGCAGCCGGAATTCAAAAGCGTGGAACGCATGCAGGATATCCTGCAGATGCTGGAACAAAGAGACATGCTTGCCAGCATGCTTCTATCCAGTTCCGACCAGCCCATTGCGGTGCACATTGGGACAGAAAATCAGTTGAAATCTTTCTCTGATTTGTCCATTGTGAGAGCTCAATTCACATCCGGCGGTCGCGTCATCGGTTCCGTGGCTGTGGTGGGACCGACTCGTATGCAGTACAGCAAGATTATCGGTATGATGCATTTTATGCAGCAAAGATTAGATACATTACTTAAGAAATAGAATTGTAGTGACTGGTAGACTGGTGACTAGTGACTGGGAAGGCCGAATTTTCCTAGTCACCAGTCACGAGTCACTAGCTACTCATTAGTAAGGAGGCTCTTGGATGAAAGAAGATAAGAAGAAAGTCAATGCCGAAGAACCGAAAGATAAGAAGGACGTAGAAAAGGAAATGCCGAAACCTACCGCAGAAGAACTTTCTGGGCAGGTGGAATTCCTGACCAAGCAGGTGGCTGATGCGAAGAAAGAAGCGGAAGAAGCCAAGAACAAGGCAGAAGCCGCAGAAGCGAAATTGGCTACCGCCCTTTCCCAGTACGTACGGCTCCAGGCAGATTTCGATAATTTCCGCCGCCGCACCAGGGAAGCAGAAGCCAAAGCAGCTGATACCCATACTGCTGATACATTGAAAAAGTTCCTGCCCGTGCTGGACAATTTCGATTTGGCACTGACCCATATGCAAAAAGAAAATGTCGATGCGGCGTATCTGAAAGGTTTTGAACTGCTGCAGAAACAGCTGGTGAAAATCATGGATGACTTTGGTGTCAAGGAAATCGAATCCAAAGGAAAGACCTTTGATCCTCATTTCCATGAAGCCGTCATGATGGTGGAATCTGACGAATTGGATGATGAAACCATTGCCATGGTCTTCCAGAAAGGTTATTTGTACAAAGATGAAGTGCTTCGCCCGGCTAAGGTGCAGGTGGTGAAGAACGGTTAACAATCTTTGGATAACATACCGAAATATATAGGTTTACAAGTATCAGTGACTGGTAGGCTGGTGACTCGTGACTGGGAGTTTATTTTCCTAGTCACCAGTCACGAGTCACTAGTCACCAAGATATTTACCAAAATGATAATGATATAGATGAAAATGTAGATCACAACAAAGAAAGGAAGAATTTACAATGTCTAAAGTAATTGGTATTGATTTGGGTACTACAAACTCTGTTGTAGCTGTCATGGAAGGCGGCGAACCAGTGGTTATTCCGAACGCCGAAGGTTCTCGTCTGACTCCTTCTGTAGTTGGTTTCTCCAAGACTGGTGAAAGACTGGTCGGCCAGTTGGCAAAACGTCAGGCTGTGTCCAACCCGCACCGCACCATCGTTTCCATTAAACGTCACATGGGCAGCGATTACAAAGTCACCATTGATGACAAATCCTACACCCCACAGGAAATTTCCGCTATGATTCTGCAGAAACTGAAAGTTGATGCAGAAGCTTACTTGGGCGAAAAAGTCAATGATGCAGTTATCACCTGCCCGGCTTATTTCACAGACGCTCAGCGTCAGGCTACCAAAGATGCTGGTAAGATCGCTGGACTGAACGTTCTTCGTATCATCAACGAACCAACTGCATCTTCCTTGGCATATGGCTTGGACAAGATTAAAGACGGCAAAGAACATCGTTTCCTGGTATACGACCTGGGCGGCGGCACATTCGATGTATCTATCCTGAACCTGGCTGATGGCGTATTTGAAGTAGAAGCTTCCAATGGTAACGGTCATCTGGGCGGCGATGATTTCGATGCTCGCGTTATGGACTGGATTGCTGCAAAATTCAAAGAACAGAATGGCTTTGAACTGAAACGTGACCCGATGACCAACCAGAGACTGAAAGAAGCCGGTGAAAAAGCAAAGATTGAACTGTCTTCTGTGATGTCCACCGATATCAACCTGCCATTCATCACCATCGATTCCAATGGTATGCCAGTTCACTTCGATGCTACTCTGACCCGTGCTGAATTTGATAGAATCACCGAAGACCTGGTACAGGCTACGGTAGAACCAATCGATCTGGCTATGAAAGATGCTGGCGTTACCATCAATGATATCGACAAAGTCCTCCTGGTCGGCGGTTCTTCCCGTATCCCGGCTGTCCAGACTTTGATTAAGAATAAATTTGGTAAAGAACCATCCAAGGGTGTTAACCCTGATGAATCCGTTGCCGTAGGTGCGGCTATTCAGGCCGGCGTCCTCAAAGGGGAAGTCAAAGACGTACTGCTTCTGGATGTTACTCCACTGTCTCTGGGCATTGAAACCCTGGGTGGCGTATTCACCACGATGATTAAGAGAAATACCACCATCCCGACTTCTAAGTCTCAGGTATTCTCCACCGCTGCAGATAACCAGCCTTCTGTAGATATTCATGTTCTCCAGGGCGAACGTCCGATGGCTGCTGATAACAAGACCCTGGGCCGTTTCGAACTGTCCGATATCCCACCGGCTCCACGGGGAGTACCGCAGATTCAGGTAACCTTTGATATCGATGCCAACGGTATCGTTCACGTATCCGCTAAGGATCTGGGTACTGGCAAGGAACAGAAAATTGATATCACCTCTTCCACTGGCCTGTCCGATGAAGAAATCCAGAGAATGCAGGATGATGCCAAAGCCCATGAAGCAGAAGATAAGAAACGTAAGGAAGGCATCGAAGCCAAGAACAATGCAGAAGCTCTGATTTACCAGGCTGAAAAGACCGTCAAAGAACTGGGCGATAAAGCTGACGCTGCCAAAGTCAAAGAAGTCAATGATGCCGTGGCAAAACTGAAAGAAACCATCAAAGGCGACGATGTAGAAAAGATCAAAGCCGATGCAGAAGCTCTGACCAAGCCGCTCCATGAACTGACTGAAAAACTGTACCAGCAGGCACAGCAAGCCCAGCAGGCCGCACAGGCTGCTGGTGCACAGCAGGGACCTCAGCAGGGCCCACAGGCTGGCGCAAAGAAAGCCGATGACAATGTAGTCGATGCAGATTACAAAGTTGTGGACGACGATAAGAAATAAAATTTGGGTGACTGGTAGACTGGTGACTCGTGACTGGTAGTTAAGAGTTGTTCTCGTCTCATGTCATTCCGTAATAAAAGGTTCTGAAGGTTCTGAAGGTTCTGTTGAATAGAACCGAGAGCCTTCAGAATTTTTTCGCGTTGCATAGTAGCGAAGGGTGACTCATGGTAGGTGACTAGACTAGTCACCAGTCACGAGTCACCAGTCACGATACATAGATGAAGAGGAAATAACAAATGGCAGACAGCAAGGATTATTATGACGTCCTGGGCGTCAGTAAAAACGCCACAGAGGATGATATCAAGAGAGCCTACCGCAAACTGGCCCGCAAGTACCATCCGGATTTGAATAAAGACAATCCCAAAGCGGCAGAAGAAAAGTTCAAGGAAGTCAATGAAGCGTACCATGTCCTGTCCGATGCGGATAAGAGAGCCCAGTATGACCAGTTGGGACATGATGCCTTTACCCAGGCAGCCAGCGGTGGCGGCGCCGGCGGTTTTGGTGGATTCGGTCAGGGCGGTTTCGGTGGCTTTGGTGGACAAGGTGGTTTCGGCGGATTTGACATGGGCGATATTTTCGACATGTTCACCGGTGGCAGCCGTCGGCGCAGCAACGGTCCAGAACAGGGGGCTGACCTTCGGTATGATATGGAAATCACCCTTCGCGAAGCAGCCACGGGGGTGAAGAAGAAATTCACCGTTACAAAGAATGATACCTGTGACCATTGTCATGGCAGTGGAGCAGAACCAGGATCTTCCGTAGATACCTGCCCAGATTGCCACGGTACCGGCCAGCAGCGGGTGGTGAGAAATGGTCCGTTTGGTCAGATGGTGAATATCATCACCTGTCAGCGTTGCCAGGGGACCGGCAAGATTATCAAAAATAAATGTAACCAGTGCCATGGCACGGGCACCGTCAGAAAGCAGAAGACCATCGAAGTCAATGTACCGGCCGGTGCAGATACGGGCGTCCGGATGCGTGTCTCTGGGGAAGGGGAACCAGGAAAACGAGGCGGACCGAAGGGGGATCTCTACGTATATATTTACGTTAAAGATGATCCGGACTTTGAAAGAGATGGCGATGACCTGTATCGCACCGTGGATATTTCCTTCCCAACCGCAGCTCTCGGAAGTACTATCAAAGTGAAGACCTTGGACAAAGAAGTGGAACTGAAAGTGCCAGCAGGTACCCAGAACGGTACTCGGTTCCGTATCGCCGGCGAAGGTATGCCTCACCTGCAGTCCAGCCGTAAGGGTAACCTCTATGTAGAAGTTCGCGTGGTAGTACCGAAACGACTCAAAGAAGAACAGAAAGAAGCGCTTCTCAATTACGCGCATCAGATGGGCGAAAATTGTGCCCAGTACAAAGGCAAGAGCTCCTGGCTCGATAAGATCATTGATAAGTTTATGTGATTTTGGTGACTGGTGACTCGTGACTGGTAGCTAGGGATTAGGCCCTAGGGCTTCTGTAGCGGGATTTGCACTAGCGGAAAGCCCCCTTTCGCTGAAAGGGGGGGGCAATGCTGTTAAGTTAA
>DBLC01000013.1:5496-8786 GCA_002297935.1 Dialister sp. UBA734 | reverse complement strand
ATTAGAACATGCCGCCAGGAAGGCCCAGGCCACCGGTGACTTCGCTCATGCCCTTCTGCACCATTTCGTCAGCTTTCTTGCTGGCTTCATTGAAAGCGGTGGTAAGAAGGTCTTCCAGCATTTCCGGATCTTCCGGGTCGATGGCATCTTTAGCAATTTTCAGGGAGACTACCTGTTTGTCACCATTCAGAGTGAGGGCTACAGCACCGCCGCCGACAGAAACGTCTACGGTCTGCTGTTTCAATTCTTCCTGTTTCTTCTGCAGGTCTTCCTGCATTTTACGTGCTTTTTTCAGCATATTCTGCATCTGTGCTTTATTTCCGAACATAATTGGTTCCTCCTTGGAATAATAGGTCGATGTAAGGTGATGAGTCATTTCAGGTGATTACGAAAGTATAGTGCGTAGTGAGGAGTGCGTAGTGCGTAGTGGCGGAAGGGGCGCACAATTCATAAAGCGCCCCAATACCCATATATAAAGGTATTATTCGTTGGCATCATAACCCTTTATAACCTTTTTTAACCTAATTCTTTATGGTACCATTCCATTGTTAGAAAAAAGTATGGTGTAGAATAATAACCTTATATATGTAAGGGCGCTATATAATTTGATGCGCCCCTTCACCATTACGCACTACGCACTTCGCATTACGCACTTTTCAATACAAGCGAATGACTTCTCACTAAATTAATCCTTTTCATATATATCACAGTCGGGAAGGATTTTCAAGGCTTCTTTGAAAGATGGTGCATTTCTGTCGCTGGCTTGGGCTTCATCTACTTTGTGATACCCTGCTTCTGGTGGGGGTGTTGGCGCAGAAGGCGTGGCCGCCGGTTCTGGCGGAGCAGGATTTTCTGATAACCCTGCCAGAGATGTTTTGAGAAGTGTCAAGGCGTCTGCCTCTTCTTCACCACCAGTGAGGACGGCGTGGAGCATCACCGGAGCTCCCACCACTTTTTGAAAGGCTTCGGCAGCAATTTTCTGGTATGCTTTGTTATTTCCTGCGGCTACCAGCCATTGCTGAGGCGAGGAAACGATGGCGCGCTGTTTGCTGCAATAAATCAAATTTCCTTTTTTCATGCAAGTGAAAATATCGATACGCCGGATGGACATGAAATAGGCCAATACCTTTTTCCAGATATCTCCATAGGTGTTCGGCGGCAGCAAGGTGGGATCGATGCGAATGCCATCGGCAGTGACCGGTGCTTTCTTTTCTGTTGGCGCCGGTGCAGCTGGTTTCTGTACTGCCGGAGCAGGCGTTGGAGCTACCGGTGTTTGTTTTTGAGTCGTGACTTTGGGGGCCGGTGCTTTTCTTACCGGTGGCACACTGGGCATGGGCGGTTCTGGGGGTGGTGGCATGAAAGACGGACCATGGAGTTCTTCTTCCGGAAGGGGAATGGAAATAGAAGGTTCGGCCGTTTTTCTTGGCGCCGAGAAGGACGGACGAGGGGCCGGGGCAGGAGCAGGAGCGGCCACAGGGGTCATTGGTTCTTGGCTAGCCGTGGGAGCTGCATGGGCCAGCGGGGCACCACTCTTCAGGGCCTGTATTTCCTTTTCCAATTGTTCCACCCGTTCCGTCAAGCTGTCCAAGGATTGGGAACCGCGGATGCGGCACAGGTGGAGCAGTCCCATTTCGGCACTCATGCGAGGGGAAGAACTGCGCCTCGTTTCTGTGAGCGATTGGTGCAGATAGGCGAAGAGCGCATCCAGGTAGGGTTCAGACACTTGGGTCACGTCATTTTTTAGGACTGCCAAGTTTTTTCCGTAGGCAGACAGTTCCGGCGCATGGGGATTGATGCGGCAAATCATCATATTTCTGATATGCTCCAGCAAATCGCGAAGAATGGCCGCCGGTTCCTTGCCGCTTTGGAGAATATCATAGAAAAGGGTCAAGGTTTCGCTGCTTTTTCCTTGGAAAATATGGTGAGACAGCTGAATGATTTGGTCTTTGCCGGTAAGGCCCAGCAGGTCGTACACTTCCGCCGCGTCCAAGGTCTTCGATTCTGTGGCAGACGAACACTGGTCCAGCAGCGACAGGGCATCACGAAGGCCGCCGTCGGCACGGACAGCGATCAGGTCTGCGGCGTCTTCCGTGAGCGGCAAATCGCTGGCTTTGGCGATGTGAAGCAGGTGCTGCTTGATATCCTCCACGGAAATACGATGAAATTCGTAGCGCTGGCAGCGGGACAGAATGGTCAGCGGAATCTTTTCTGGTTCCGTGGTCGCCAGGATGAAGAGCACGTGAGACGGTGGTTCTTCCAACGTTTTCAGCAGCGCATTGAAGGCTTCCTTGGTGAGCATGTGTACTTCATCGATGATGTACACTTTCTTGCGGCAAGTAGAAGGCAGCGTCCGCACCGATTCTTTCAGAGCACGGATTTCCTCGATGCCGCGGTTGGACGCCGCATCGATTTCATACACATCCAGGCTGGAACCGGCATTGATTTCTTTGCAGTTCTGACACGCATTGCAAGGATTGGCGTCTGCTGCGGGGGAGAGACAATTCACCGCCTTGGCAAGAATCTTTGCCATACTGGTTTTCCCGGTGCCCCGAGGGCCGGAAAATAGGTACGCATGGGCCAGCCGATCTTGCTCGATGGCACGCTGCAAAGGAATGGAAATATGTTTTTGCCCCACCACTTCACTAAACGTGCGGGGTCTCCATTTGCGATACAAAGCCAAATAGGCCATACTCTGTTCTCCTTTGTACATATAGCAGAAATAATGCGTAATGCGAAGTGCGTAGTGCGTAATGAAGGTGGCGGCGCATCAAATGAAAAAGCGCCGCAAAGTATAATATAAAAAGGGGGATTGGGGCGCTATATGAATTGTGCGCCCCTTCCATCACTACGCATTACGCACTTCGCATTACGCATCGTTCAAAAATCATTTTTAGGAATTGTTAGTATGTATGTAAAAGCCAATAAAAAGGGCTTTACAGCCTTCATTTATGACAGCCTCCAGGATGCACTGTGGCACATGAAAAGAGCCACTTATTGCTGCTTCCTCTCGGACCTGACAAGATTCATGGGATTCCATTGCACAGGACCCAGAGACTGCCATAAATCAAGGCTGTAAAGCCATGTAAGGATATTATACAACATAATTTGGATTTTGCAAACCCTTTTTTGAGTGCGTCATGCGAAGTGCGTAGTGCGTAATGAAGGCGGCGGCGCATCAAATGAAAAAGCGCCGCAGATTTTATATGATTTTAGTGACTAGTGACTGGTGACTGGTGACTAGGAAAATACGATTCCAATCACCGATATAAAAAAGGGGGATTGGGGCGCTT
>DBLC01000013.1:0-5488 GCA_002297935.1 Dialister sp. UBA734 | reverse complement strand
TCCAAATTTTGTGCGCCCCTTCCAACATTACGCACTACGCACTTCGCATTACGCACTCAAAACGCACCACACATGCTTCACTCACATGAAAAAGCCCACACGAAAAACAACCTAGCCGGGAGACGCTGATCAGAAATCAGACGTCGCTTGCTTTCGCGTGGACTTTTCTTTCATAAGAAATGATTATTTCGTTTTCATTATGAAGAAATCAAGTTGCTATCTTTATTTCCTCACGCAGGTGAACGGCTGTGACCAACCGGGATCCTTATGGATTCATCATCCTGAAGGGGACAAGCAGGAACAGCCTCGGCCAGCGTTTTTTTGTCGGTACCGTGCGCTGGTGATTCGCTCCTTCCACCTCAGCTATATTATACATATTTATAGCGTAAAAAGCAAGAGAAAAATAAGACCGTAGAACGATAAAATGTTTGATCTCAAGCGGAAGGTGGGGTTAAGGTTTATTTTCTGAGTCCACAATACTCAAATAGCAGGCCATGAAACGGTCATTGGTTTAAGGTTTAATGCAAGAGCACAAACCTTAAACCTTAAACCGCCAAAACCAATCGGTTTTATCAAAAGGGAATGGACGAGCCATGTCTAATTACAAAGTGTTGTTTGTATTCTACCAACCAATCACCAACAACAGAGAAATATAAATAAAAACAAAAAAATAGGGAACGTCGCTGTTATATTCATTGACGATGCAAAATGGTTGTGATAGGTTATTAGCAAATAGGTATTTATATAATATGACTTAGTGTACATTCTTAGGTGGAAGAGACTATGGGTAATGCATGGAAATGGATTGTATTGGCTGGGTTGGGGAGCTTGGCCATGGGACAAAGTGTATTTGCATCGGATATCAATCCCATGAAGCAGCATCATGACAGTGAGAAACTGAAGATACAGGAAATCATGAAAGCACCGGTTGTCCGTGATGAGGCCCGGCAGAGTGATGCCAGAGCTTTGGGTCGGGAACTGTTATTGACCGGGCAGGGCGTCACGGAGGAAATGAAAAGAAATATTGGGGAATTGGCCGTAGAAGATGCCCAAGCACGGGTGATTGAAAATATTCCTATCAATAAAGCACGGACAACGTTGGTAAGCACCGCAGGGGATTATGAAGCGATGAAGATGCGCTATCATATGCGAAGCCAGATGCTTCCGGCTTGGGAACAGGAAAAGGCGCGGCTGCTCAATGAATTGGCTGCCGCTGGATCGGGAAAGACAGCCGCCGAATCAGAAAAAGCGGCCATGGATAAAGCCTATGAAGCAGCTTACAAAGCCAGAGAAAAGGTAGTTCTTTTCTACCAGGGCGAATTTGATCCAGACCAGTTGGCTCCCTATAAAAAGACATCGGACCAGACCTTAGAAACATTGCACCAAGCGGCGGTGCTCTATGCGTTGCACAGCCATGGTTTCCATGGAAGCACCGCGTCTCCTGAAGTGATGACTTTGGCAAACCAGTATGCGAAGACCATGACACTGGCTATGGATGATGAAATCCAAGTGAAGCTGCTGGGCAAGCGGTTGGGGCAAGTCAAAGCAGATTATGAGAAAGCCACCTTGAACTATGAGAAATTGTATGCCAAAGAAATCAGTCGTTGCAGCAATTCCGGCAATGGAATTTTGATTCCCAATGGGAATGTCCAAGCTGTGTCGGTAGCGACTGCGGGAGGCGCTTCGGCGGTGACTGGAAATACAGGAAGCGGCGTTCCGACCAATCCTGGCATTTTGCCACGCAGCAAAGAAGAACGAGATGACTTGCGCAAGGATTTGCAGCAGAAAATGGATGCTTTGTATTCGGAAGATTTATCTCGCCTAGCCGCACGTCGGGTACAGTACGCCAATGAATTGGAAGATTTGGGATATTTCGACAAGGAATCCTCAACAGACCAGTCAATGGTGCAAACCCAGCCGCTGTCCCTGCCGGAAAAGAAATTCCGTATCGATGGGGAAGCACGCGTGGATTATGGGGCCCACCATGGGGAAGAAACCATCGGCGATCGGGCCCGGGCCAGAGTTCGTATCTATGGCGATTTGAATCTGGATGACAACTGGCACTTTATTTCCATGCTGGAAAACGAAAAAATTCTATCCGGTCGTGGAGACGACAACTGGATGGATATTGACCGGTATTATTTGACCGGCAAGGTGGGAAGCACTCGTGTCGATGCCGGGGCTTTTGGCTCTTACTTGGCCGAAGGAAATATTTATGACAGCAAGTTTACCGGGGTTCGTGTCACTGGGGAAACGCCATTTTCTTATATGGCAGAAGCAGGCACTACCAGCCAAACCGGTTTTGCGGCTGCTTTGGAAGCGTCTAAACCGTTTGGCATCTATACCTTAGGAGCTGGCCTGTATCGGTTTGATATGGAATCTGGCGGACAGCAGAGAAATATTTACATGGTAAATCTCCATCGGCCTCTGGGATTGTATGACTTTGGCGCTATGGGTCTTTTGGGAGAAGACAAGACCATGAGCGACAAAGGTTATGTCTTCACTTTGGCTCGCGGAGAGGATCGGACTTGGGAGAAAGGAAACACCTATTATTTCCTGAAATATTATCATCAGCCGTACACCACCTATGTGTCTCATACCATGGAAGGCATGGCTGATTACATGCACGGCTTCAAAGGCTTCGGTGGCGGTATCCATTATACGGTGGCCCCCAACTGGCTGTTGCAGGGAGAATACTATAGTTTGAAAGACTTGGAAAATGGAGCTAATAATCACACCATTTGGGTAGCACTAAGCTATTATTTCTCGAACTATATATCCAATTAAGTGGGAAAAACGATTGACAGTAAGCGGTTAACTGTTAACTATCAACCAAATGAAAAGAGGGTCAATCAATATGGATTCAATCAAGAAAATCGTCGTCGTAGGCTTAGGATATGTGGGATTGCCTTTAGCAGCTGCTTTTTCTCATCATTTTGAAGTCATTGGATACGACTTGTCGGAAGAAAAAATTGGCCTGTATCAAAAAGGAATCGATTCCACCAACGAATTGGGAAGCGAAGGATTGAAGGACAGTTCCATTCAGTTCACCTCTGACCCGAAACGTATTTCTGAAGGGGATTTTATCATCGTGGCAGTGCCGACCCCGGTCAACCAGGACAAGACACCAGATTTGACGCCTGTAGAATCAGCTTCCCATACGGTAGGGAAATACATGAAACGAGGAGCCATTGTGGTCTATGAGTCCACAGTCTATCCAGGTGTCACAGAAAATATCTGCGGGCCCATTTTGGAAGAAGAGTCTCACATGACCTGCGGGACCGATTTCAAAATTGGGTATTCGCCAGAACGTATCAATCCAGGGGATAAAGTGCATACCCTGAAAAGCATCGTGAAGATTGTGTCCGCCATGGATGAAGAAACACTGGAAACGGTGAAACAGGTGTACAGCACCATCATCGAAGCCGGCGTCTATCCGGTCTCTTCCATTTTGGTGGCTGAAGCAGCCAAATTGGTAGAAAATTCCCAGCGAGATATCAATATTGCGTTCATGAATGAATTGGCCATTGCGTTTCATCTGATGCACATCGATACCAATGAAGTGTTGCAGGCCATGAATACCAAGTGGAATGCCTTGGGATTCAAGCCGGGCCTCGTGGGTGGTCATTGCATTGGGGTCGATCCGTACTATTTCATTTATCAGGCAGAAAAACTGGGCTATCATTCCAAAATCATTGCGGCCGGTCGCCGAATTAATAACTCCATGTCCGGTTATGTAGCCAAGCAGATGGTAAAGGAAATGATACGGAACCATGTGGATACCCGTCATGCGAAGATTTATTTGCTGGGCATGACCTTCAAAGAAGACTGCCCTGATGTGCGAAACTCCAGAGCGGTTGATATTTTCCATGAATTGCAAGACCTGGGCTTTGAACCTGTTGCCGTAGATCCGGCGGCGGACCAGGAAGATTTCGAGCGACTGTACCACGTACCGTTGGCACCCCTTTCTGCTGTCAAAGATGCTGACGTAGTGGCTGTCCTGGTGGCTCATAAAGAATTTAAAGACCTGTCTTTGGACCAAATCCAAAATTTCTTCCGAAAAGGCGAAGAAGGAGAACAGCCGGTCCTGTTCGATGTGAAGAGTATCTATAGCCCAAAGGAAATCAAGAAACTGGGATTGGCGTATTGGAATCTGTAATTGTTGTTGGTTGCTAGTTGTTGGTTGTTGGTTTGGCAACCTTTTCATTATCTAACAACCAACAACTAACAACCAACAACTCATAGAGGAATCATCATGGGAATCAAAACAACGCTCCTTTGCGTCGCAGCGGTGCTCGTTCTGGGCGGGGGTGGATATGGCCTTCATCATTACTTGGCTTCGGAAGCCAAGGGGAGTGGTTATCGCGATTTTTCAGAATCCACCTTTGCGGCCGAAGACATTGAAAAAGCGATGGCGGCGTATCAAGGGAACCAAGCCAAAGCAGCCACGGTGCTGAAGCCAGTGCGGACAGATGACAAAGTGGTGTATCTGTATTTTTGTGGTCTGCCCGACCGGCCGCTGACAGAGAAAATCGTAGATCTGCTGGAAAAAGAAAAAGGAACCGCAGCATTCTTCGTAGAAGGACAAAATGCTATGGATGAGGAAGAAACCATGAAACTCATCCATAAGAAAGGCCATCAGCTAGGCAATTATACCTGGCTGGGACGCCCGGAATTTGAAAAAGTAAAAGAAGACAATGCCATTGCTTCGATGGTAAAAACACAGAAAGCTCTGTCTCTCATGGGCGGCGATGCCCCGTTGTATTTCAAAGCACCGCAGACCAAGTACACCGATGACCTGCTCAAGGAAATGGGGGCCGCTGGCCTGCGCTATGCCGTAGAAAGCAGCGTCACCGTGAAACGGGGCCAATTAAAGAGCGCTTCCGATGCGGAAGAATTGGTAAAGACGGTCAAGAACGGAGATCTCATTGCCTTTGAAATTAATCGCCCTTTAAATATCAAAGTCTACGAAAAAGGCAAATCCGATGAAAAGCCCGCTATTGATAAGAAACCAACCATCAAAGACGATCACAAGACGAAAGCAGTGACAAAAGACACCACAGCGGAACAAATTCAGTGGCTCATAGAAGCCCTGGACGAGGCAGGATTTACACTGCGGGATTTGAAATATGTGAAGTCAGGAGTTGGTGACTAGTAGCTAGTAGCTAGGCCCTGGGGATTAGGTTTATATAGCGGTATCTACACTTGCGATTGCCCTCTTCCTCTGGAAGGGGGCAGGGGGGGATAGCTTGCACTGGCGAGAGGCATTGTGATGAGACACATAACGTTGTCGGCGTTCTGCAAAGACGGCTAGTCAAACAACTCTTCTTCGTCGGCCTATCCCCGGCTCGCAAGCGAGCCTGCCCCTTCCTGAGGAAGGGGCCTATCTTCTGTAGCGGTGGCGTGGCTGGAATAACATAGAGAAAGACCCCTATGAGAGTGAAATTGTCGCTATGTTTACAAAACCGTAATGCCACCAACAGAACCT
>DBLC01000088.1:10337-10494 GCA_002297935.1 Dialister sp. UBA734 | reverse complement strand
ACGCAACTCCTTAACTTAACAACATTGAGTTCATAGGGGGCATCCGTATGGCAAAAGAATCCATGCTTCTTTTTGGTGAGGTAAATATTTTTGAAAAAGTTGAAAAAATATCATAAAAGAGGGTCACAAAATCGCACCTTGTTACGATACTAGTATT
>DBLC01000088.1:7733-10284 GCA_002297935.1 Dialister sp. UBA734 | reverse complement strand
TTCTTTTCTTCTCTATCCTAGGTCAAGAGGAAAAGGAGAAAGGGGGATGAAATAAGCGACTTTTTCCGTTTCCCTTTTCCAAGGGTTTTGCCCGGGAAAAATCAGTGGAAAAGTAAAGAAAGACAAAATAAAAAGCAGAAAAGCAAATCTGAAAAGTAAGGAACTTTCATCGCTTTGACGACTAGTTCTGGGCCACCTCTCTGTGAGTAAGGCAGTCCCCTTCGGGGGCACCCTGCCTGGAAACTGACGTACTCGACCAGACGCCTGATTCATTGGATGAAACTACTTCAAAACAAGGAAATGCTTTTCTGCTTTTTGTCGTGCCATGTTGAAGGCAATGCTGTTAAGTTAAGAACTTGAGGCATTAAGCATGATTCCGCTCGTGATCAAAGGTTACTCAGGTTTCTCAAGTTGCTGAGGCTGCTCATGTTCCTCGAATGTGCTGATAGGCAGTAGCGTTATCATCTCATTCGTGAAACCTGAGAAACTTGAGAATCCTGAGCAACCTGAGAAACCTTGTCACGAAGTGGTTAGAAAATTGAATATAGTACCAACAGAACCTTTACCCAAATACCAATGATTACACAATCGGATTCGTGACACCTGCGTCCATTCATGCTACAATACAATAAAATGTTAAAAGAGAATAGGGGAATTTCCCAATCTCCAATCCCTAATCCCTAATCCCTAGCTACCAGTCACTAGTCACCAGTCACTAGTCACCATTATCTGAAAGGAAGTTCTATGTTTAGTCAGATCCAAGGCTTATTTATGACCATGCGCCTCTGGGATGTGCTTGATATCTTAGTGGTTGCGTTTTTCTTATATCGCATATACATATTGATTCGTGATACCCGGGCGACGGCGCTGTTGAAAGGGCTGATTTTCCTTGGGGTGTTTACGGTGTTTGCCGGTTGGCTGCAGCTCCATGTGGTCAGCTGGATTTTGGATAAATTGATGACTGTGCTGATTGTCGCTTTGCCAGTGGTATTTCAGCCAGAACTTCGTCGCGCCCTCGAGCAGATTGGCCGCGGAAAATTTTACGTGTCTTCCCGCATGATGAATGAAGTGGAATGGGACCATGTCATCAATGATGTGGCGGAAGCGGCCATGGTCATGTCGGCCAACAAAATCGGGGCCCTCATGGTGTTTGAACGAAGCGTCGGCTTGGATGATCGCATCGATACGGGGATTCGTATCGAAGGCTTGGTGTCCAAAGAACTGTTGGGAAATATTTTCATTGTCAATACGCCGCTCCATGATGGGGCCGTGATTATCCGCGAAAACCGCATCATGGCAGCCGGGTGTCTGCTGCCGCTGACGCGAGACCATAGCTTGTCTTCAGAACTGGGGACCCGCCATAGAGCAGCCATCGGCATGAGTGAACAGGCGGACTGCGTGGTTGTGGTAGTCAGCGAAGAAACTGGCATTGTTTCCTACACCTACGGCGGTCATATTTACCGCGGACAAGATGCAGAAAGTCTGAAGAACGTACTTCGCAATTACCTGATGAAAGGCAAACCGAAGGGCGTCAGTGATGTATTACAGAAATGGAGCCCCCTGAAATGAAGTATACGAAATATGAATGGTGGCTGCCAAAATTATTGTGTTTGATTGTGGCCTGCTGTTTTTGGGTGTACGTAATGAATGAACAGAATCCGCGGGTGGAAAATACCTATACGGTGCCTGTGGAAATACGAAATCTGGACCGCTCCCTGGTGGCTACCAATGTGCCGTCGAAGGTCAAAGTACGGATTCGTATGCCCCGAAGCGATATGATTTATATGCGGTCCGACAACATCAAAGCCTATGTAGATTTGAATGGTATCACCGATGGGGATTTCCCCAATACCCGCATTCAGGTGTCGGTACCGGGCGATGAAACGGTGGTTTCTGTGACGCCGGAATATTTTGATTTGAATGTAGATACCTATGCGGTGAAGAGCTTCCCTGTATCGGTGGAACTCTTCGGTTCGCCGGATATCAATTTCTCTGTGGAAGATAAAAAGGCGACCCCGGATACCATTACCATTGCCGGCAGTTCTCAGAAAATTGCCCAGGCTGACCGGGCGGTGGTGTCTGTCAATATGTCTGGCAAAGATAAGAATTTCGTGGAATTTGACAGTGTCAACATTTTGGATGCCAATGGAAATACCGTGACCGGTCTTGACATCATGCCGAACCAGGTCAAAGTGAATGTGCATATGAAGGAATTGACCAAGTTGGGCAACCTGCCAATCAAAGTCACCACCAAAGGGGAACCGGCGGCAGGCTACAAAGTGGGCAAAGTAACGGTCAATCCGCCAGTTGCCACATTGACAGCGCCTTTGAGTTATTTCGAAAAGAATAAAGTGTTGGAACTTCCGCCAATCGATGTGACCGATGCGGACAAAGACATCCGTCAGACCGTGAATATCCCGAAGCCCACCGGCGGCACCGTGGCAGTCCCACAGACTACAGTGGTGGTGGAAATTGAGAAAGACTGAAAAAGTGCGTAGTGCGTAATGCGTAGTGCGGAATGGTGGCCGGCGAGCACATCGAATTACTCTTA
>DBLC01000088.1:2271-7594 GCA_002297935.1 Dialister sp. UBA734 | reverse complement strand
CACTTCGCATTACGCACTGTTTTTTGAAAATAATTCATGAGTAAATGGTTCCTATTTGACGAATACAGCAAATAGCGGTATGATTTGATGGTTGAAATGTATATTTGGGGAGGATTTAAATGGTTACATTATTTGGTACAGATGGTGTGCGTGGATTGGTGAATTCCACATTGATGCCTGAATTGGCTTATCAGCTGGGTCGTGCAGCTGGTGCGTATTTCTGCAAAGCCGGTGGCAATCATCGCTTCCTGATTGGCATGGATACCCGTATTTCTGGTTCTATGCTGACCGCAGCCCTGGCAGCTGGTCTTTGTGCTTCTGGCGTAGATGTGGATTTGGCAGGGGTCATTCCGACACCGGGCATTGCTTATCTCACCAAAAAAGAAGGATACGATGCAGGGGTTGTGATTTCTGCATCCCATAACCCGTTCCCGGATAACGGAATCAAATTCTTTGATCGCAATGGGTACAAATTGCCAGATAAAACAGAAGAAGATATCGAAAACATTCTTCGTCATGATGATGAAATTGCTCGTCCGACCGGAGATGCTATCGGCGTCATTCGTCATAGACCGGAACTGGCAGACATGTATCGCGAATTTATCAAATCCACCGTGGATGGGGATTTCAAAGGCATGAAAATTGTGACTGACTCTGCTAATGGGGCAGCCAGCGATTTCCTGCCAGGCATTTTGAAAGACCTGGGTGCTGAAGTGGTGGCTATTTACCATGAACCAAATGGTGTGAACATCAACAATGGCTGCGGTTCCACCCATATGGAACATCTGCAGAAGAGAGTGGTTTCCGAAGGCGCTCTTTGCGGGATTGCTAACGATGGCGATGCAGATCGTTGCCTTTTCGTAGATGAAAAAGGACAGATCCTTGACGGCGACCATTTGATGCTCATCAATGCGCTGCAGATGAAAAAAGAAGGCCGTCTCCATGACAACATGGTTGTTGGAACTGTCATGAGCAACCTGGGATTTGGGAAAGCATTGAAAGAAAACGGATGTCAGACCGTTTCTACCCAGGTGGGCGATCGCTATGTATTGGAAGAAATGCTGAAACATGATTACTCCATCGGCGGTGAACAGTCCGGACATATTATTTTCCCAGAATTCAATACCACCGGTGACGGCCTGGTTACAGCCCTGCAGACGTTGAAAGTCCTTCGTGAATCTGGCAAAACCATGTCTGCATTGAATCAGCTCATGGTGACCTATCCGCAGATTTTGAAAAACGTAAAAGTGTACAGCAAAATTGGTTGGGAAGAAAATGAACTGATTCAGGCTTCCATCAAAGCGGCAGAAGAAGAACTGGGGAGTGATGGCCGTATCCTGGTTCGTGCTTCCGGTACAGAACCACTGATTCGCGTCATGGGCGAAGGCAAAGAACTGAACCAGCTGGAACGCATTATCGATGACATTGCTTCCGTGGTAGAACATGAATTGGGCGTGGAAAATAATTAATACGTTGTGAGTAAAAAAGAGCCGAGAGGCTCTTTTTTGTTGCTGGTTGTTAGTTGCTGGTTGTTAGTTGCTTGAAACCAAACAACCAACAACTAACAACTAACAACAATTGCTAATTCTCTAAAAATCATTTCCCCACCTTCCTTTTCTGTGATATACTTCAATAGACGGCGTGTTTTTTTTAATCAGTGAAAGTGGGGAGGACTTTATGATTTCAAATACTTTGCTTTTACCGTTTATCTGTTTTGGCGTGTACTTACTTTTGGAAGCGGCAGATTGGGGACTGTCGCTGGCAGCTCCTTATGTGAGTCGCAATGACGAAGAATGTAAAGCCACTTTGGGCCTTTTGAAACCCGGTTGGGATGGCAATGAATTGTGGCTGCTCTTTGGCCTTTTATCTCTTGGTGCATCGGCTCCTTCTTTGGCTGGCTCTACCCAGGGCATGATTCTGGCTGTATTGGCTGTCCTAGGAGCGGTGCTTCGTTTGGCAGGATGCTTTGCAAAAGCGGCTTTGGGAAAGAAGACGATAGCCCGTTTGGTAAGTTCTTTCTCTGTATTTGCTCTGTTCCTGATGTCCCTGGCAGGCAGTTCTTTCCTGCAAGAAGGGGGCTCCATGGTCTCTGCCTTTGGCATTCTCTTTGCCATTTGGATGGTACTGGAAATGTTCCAAATGGGATCCATCTACGGGGCTTGCAAAGTGGTGAATCCTTTGGGCGAACGGTTCCGTGCATCCTTCTTGGTAACTGGCATCCTGAGTTTGGTCTTGTTCCTGATTTCCTTTGGCCTGTTGTATGTCAATGTAGGCGATGTATATCAATACAATACATTGACTTGGCTGGCTATGGCTGGTGGTTCCGTGGTGTTCTTCCTGGTGGCTTTTGTTTCTACCAGAATGCGTCATGTGGCAGTGGGTCTTGTGGCTTCTTATATTTCCTGTGCATTGGCGCTCTTGGTATTCCTGACCGCTGGTGCTTCTGCCGTAGCTGTACATCATTCCGTAGAACTCACCGCATTGCAGCAGTTCCAGGATTCTACTCTTGGCATGGCTCTTCTGGGGGGCGGCGTCATCCTGTCTCTGGCTTCCTTCGCCTACCGTGTGCTTCGGAAAAAAGAAGAATATGTCTGGGATGACCACGTGTAGGTAATGTCATTAAGTTAAGAATTTGTGTTAGTAGAGATGATTTCGCTTCTGATTATAGGTCACTCAGGTTTCTCAAGTTGCTCAGGCTGCTCAGGTTCTCCGAATGTGCTTATAAACGCCAGAGTCATCAGCTCATTCGAGGAACCTTAGAAACTTGAGTAACTTGAGAAACCTGAGTAACCTTTATCGCAGAAGAGTTCTTGTATATTTTGCTTGACTTAACAGCATTGCAAGTGTAAGGGCAGTGAGAAGTTAGAAGTGAGAAGTTAGAAATGGTGGTGGCGGCGCATACCATTTGAAAGCGCCGCTACTTATATATTTTTGTTGTCGGTTGTTTGGCGTCCAACAACAAACAACTAACAACCAGCAACAATCTCTAGTTAGCATTTGAGGTGATTTTCATGGGAGAATTGTATAAAACACAGCATACCATCGATGAAATGCTGGATCGAATGGGTGTGAAAATTGTACTGGATTCAGAACATTTGACAGAAGAGGATAAATTTGAAGCAGAAAAGCAAGGCGCTTCTGTGGTCCTGAAAAAGGTAGAAAAGAAAGAAGATAAGAAATAATACAAAACAGGCAGTAGGCAGAAATGCCTGCTGCTTATTTTTGTGGGGATTGACATATAGGTATGAGTGCGTAATGCGAAGTGCGTAGTGCGTAATGAAGGTGGCGGCGCAAAAAAATTTAGAAGCGCCGCAAAGTTTTTAATATTGCATATTTTATGCTGAATTTATCTTTATACATCAGAATAGATATATATAAAGGGGTATTGGGGCGCTTCCAAACTTTGTGCGCCCCTTCCACCATTACGCACTACGCACTTCGCATTACGCACTATTTTACAATAAAGGAGCTTTCATGCACAAACATCCTATGCGTAAACATCCATTTTCCAAGATGACCGGATTTTTTTCTTTAGCAATTTCGGCCTCTCTTTGGTATACCTTGAAAATTGCACATATGGACGTGGCGGGGGAATTGTCTCTTCCGGGCCATCCTTTGCTGGAGTGGTGGGATGGCATGATCATTTTGGAAATGGGAGCGTTCTTATTTCTGGTGTTGTCCTTTTTGATGCCCTATTTGGTTTCTTGGCAGGTGGAGCGAAAGCCTGATAGCCCTATGTCTTCTTTTGGATTGGCTTGGGGAATTCAATTCTTTTGGCAAATTCCTTTTTTGCTGGCCTTTTATCCCGCACCGGGCATGAATGATACGGTGTACATGATGCACCATCCCTTGTATGCCAGCGTACAGTTTCCCTGGCTCTATTCCTTTGTTTATGGATATGGTTCGAATCTGGGCATTCATTGGTGGGAGACTGGCGAACCTGTGGTATGGTTTCTTTCCCTGCTGCAGCTGCTTTTCATGACTTTCGGTTTGACGCGGTTTTGTTTCTGGATCAAAAGCAAGTATCACCGCTATTTCGGATGGGGGCTGTACTTGTATTTCCTCCTTTGTCCCATGGTGGGTAATTATGAAATCGCTGCGGTGCGAGATGGATTATTTTCCTTGTCTTTGCTTTTCTGGGTGTGGCTATTTCTGTTGCAGGAAGAACAGCCAGGCTGGAATCGGAACCGATTGCTTCTGTTTACCATTGCCTCACTGGGAACCATGCTTCTTAGAAATAATGGAGTGCTGGTGTCGCTTCTCTTGACAGCTGTTTTGTTTTACTGTTATGGAAATAAGAAAATCCTCCTCATTGGTGTGCTGTCTGCTTTGCTGGCCATTGTGCCGCCGCGAATCATCCAAGAAACCAATCATTGGGAACCGCTGTTTCAAGAATCTATGGGCATACCGCTGCAGCAATTGGGACGGACCCTAGTGGTAGAAGGAAAACGCAGTGAAGAAACGGTGCAGCTCATGAACGATTTGCTGGAAGAGGAGAAATGGAAAAAGGCGTACTTGCCCTATACGGTGGATTTTGTCAAATGGCATGATGACTTCCATCGGAATCGATTGAATCAGGAAAAGGGAAAATTTTTAGTCGCTTGGGTGGAAACTGGCCTTTCCAATCCACGAATTTATGTGGAAGGTTGGATGACCGAAACCTACGCCCTGTGGAACTTGGACCCCTGGGAGTACGGCGTGCAGTCTCGTTTCGGTTGGGCTCTCAGTGACGAAAATACCAAAAACATGAAGCCCGCCGACAATGATCGCATGGCCGTAGGCAGCTTGCCAATTCCCATGGCATGGAAGTCGGCCTTGTGCAATTTGCAATTTGAAGGCAGCCGTTTCTTTGGCAGTGGTCTTTGCCTGTGGCTCACTGTATTTGCTTGCCTCTTGCTATATCACCAGAAGAAAAGAAAAAACATACTCCTTGCCTTGCCGCTTTTACTCAATACCGCTACACTCCTTCTTTCCACCCCGGCGTCTTCGGTATTCCGCTATTCCTTCGCTTACGTATTGTGCTTACCGGTCCTTTGGGGGATGGTACTGATTCGGACAAAACAGAAATAACCAAAGGTATAAAGGTTATAATTCTGCTGATTCCTGGTGCTAACATATAAAAAATATGGTCTGCGTCTAGGTTAAAAAGGTTATAAAAGGTTATTGACGCAATCCTCCTACCCGAAAAATATCATTTTGTACTGATATAATCTAATATCGGATACTATAACATACAGTTAACAGTGCTTGCCTGTTAGCCTTGTGTGTGAACGCCCCAGACGATGGCTCATTTCATACCGTTCCTCTTTCATATTGACTTTGG
>DBLC01000088.1:0-2221 GCA_002297935.1 Dialister sp. UBA734 | reverse complement strand
GGGCGGCTCAGAATGACGCTAGCAAAAAAGCTTTTTGAGACATTGATAAGACTACGGCTTCTCTGTTAGCCTCGATTTTGCTCACAATCGTTCTTTTCTAATCGTTAGCCCTGCTTGTTGCTTTCTGTCATCCTGAGCCGCCCGTAGGGCGATGTCGAAGGATCTTTATGTTATTCCTTGGGACTATTTGTTTCGCTAATGGTATAAAATGAGACTTTCCGTTTTAGTATGCCTTCCATTGACACTACTTTTCTGTTAGATGCTACATACATAAAAATTCTATGAAATCACAATGTTCCTCTGCTTTTATTGATATTTTTAACAGGTTTTATGGTGGGAAGTTTGAGTTATGGAATTTTCGCTAGTAGCATAACCCTTTATAACCTTTATAACCAAGGCGCAATCCATATCTTTTATATGTTAGAAAAAAGGAATCAGCACAATCATAACCTTTTATATTTTTGGTAAATGCCAGTGATAGTACAACGGCTTTCGTAGAGAATTTCATTGCCACCATCGGAGGGAGAATGATATAATAATATGACTTGTGTATTATTTGATTGAGGTGTAACATGACTGATTTGGAAGAAATGAAGAGACGTCGGACCTTTGCCATTATTTCCCACCCGGATGCTGGTAAAACGACGCTCACTGAAAAACTTTTGCTTTACGGCGGTGCCATTCATCTGGCTGGTTCCGTTAAGGCTAGAAAGACCGCTCGCTATGCCGTGTCGGACTGGATGGAAATCGAAAAGCAGCGTGGTATTTCCGTTACCAGTTCGGTATTACAGTTTGATTACCAGGGATGCCGCATCAATATCCTGGATACCCCAGGCCATGCGGATTTCTCTGAAGATACGTATCGCACCTTGATGGCCGTAGACTCTGCGGTCATGGTGATCGACGTGGCCAAAGGGGTCGAAGCGCAGACAAAGAAATTGTTCAAAGTTTGCTCCGACCGTGGCATTCCGATTTTTACCTTTGTCAACAAAATCGACCATTTCGGTAAGAATCCCTTCGATCTGATGGCAGATATTGAAGATGTACTGGGCATTCGTTCTTGCCCGATGAACTGGCCTATCGGGGTCAATGGGGATTATACAGGCATTTATGATCGTGAAACCGAAATGTGCCATCTTTTCGTAAAAGACAATGCCCATGGGGTGAAGAAGCTGGAAGTGATTTCTGGCAAAATGGACGATGAAGCCATTGTGTCCCATTTGACACCGGAAATCATTCAGTCTTTGAAAGATGACTTGGAACTCTTGGATGAAGCCGGCGATCCTTTTGATGCTGACAAAGTGGCACGGGGCGAATTGACGCCTATGTTCTTTGGTTCGGCTATGACCAACTTTGGGGTGCAGCCGTTCCTGGAAAAATATCTCCAGTTGGCACCGCCGCCGGAACCAAGAAAAACATTGGAAGGCACCATCGAACCAGAAAATCCAAATTTCTCCGGTTTTATCTTCAAAATCCAGGCCAATATGGATCCGAAGCACCATGACCGAGTGGCTTTCATGCGTATTTGCTCCGGTGTTTTTGAAAAAGGGCTGAACGTGCTGCATCGCCAGAGCGGCAAAATGATTCGCTTGTCTCAGCCGCAGCAGTTCTTGGCTACAGAACGTCAAACTGTAGAAAAAGCCTATCCGGGAGATATTGTCGGTATTTTTGATACCGGCGAATTAGGGGTAGGCGATACGGTGTGTGAAAAGAAACATCCGGTTACCTTCATCGATTTCCCTGTATTCCCGCCAGAACTCTTTGCTCGTATTTCTCCAGAAAGCAGCATGAAGAGAAAACAGTTCCTGAATGGGGTAGGCCAGCTGGCACAGGAAGGGGCCATCCAGGTCTATAAGCAGCCGTACGTGATGGAATCTTTCGTTATCGGTGCGGTAGGTCAGTTACAGTTTGAAGTCATGAAATACAGACTGGAAAACGAATACAACGTCTCTGTCAATTTGGAACCTATGAGCTATACCGCCGCTCGCTGGACCGAAGGGGACATCCCGCCGGAAGAATTGACCGGTATCGACAATGCCATGGTGGTATACGATCGGAGAGAACGTCCGGTATACCTGTTGCCAAATGCTTGGCAGGCCGGCTGGCTGGCACAGCGTAATCCGAAAGTAACCTTCCTGGAAAGCCCACCTTTGGGAGTGGCCCAGCTGGAAGGAAACTAAAAAAGCAGTGAGAAGTTAGAAATGGTGGAAGGGGCGCACAA